>NZ_JBVJCT010000003.1:0-55313 GCF_055588305.1 Streptomyces sp. NPDC042002
CCCCCCCCCCCCCCCCCCCCCCCCCCCCCCCCCCCCCCCCCCCCCCCCCCCCCCCCCCCCCCCCCCCCCCCCCCCCCCCCCCCCCCCCCCCCGGGCCCGGGAGGGGCACCGCCGGGGAAGGGGGAAGGAGGCGGTGGGGACTACAGGGAGTGCACGTGCGGACCGACCGCGTTCGACCAGGCGTTGCCCGCCGAGGCGTCCCAGTTGGTCGACCAGGTCATCGCGCCGCGCAGGCCCGGGTAAGCCTTGGAGGGCTTGAACGAACCGCAGTTGGTGAGCTTGGTCAGGCAGTCGAGGGCGTTGTTCACGATGGTCGGGGAGACGTAGCCGCTGCCCGCGCCGCTGGTGGAGGCGGGGAGGCCGAGGCCGACCTGGGACGGGGCGAGACCGCCCTCCAGCTGGATGCAGGCGAGCGCGGTCAGGAAGTCGACCGAGCCCTGCGAGTAGACCTTGCCGTCGCAGCCGAGCATCGAACCGCTGTTGTAGTACTGCATGTTGACGACGGTGAGGATGTCCTTGATGTTCAGCGCGGTCTGGAAGTACGAGTTCGACGTGGACTGCATGTCGATCGTCTGCGGGGCCATGGTGATGACCAGGGACGAGCCGGCCTTCGCGGACAGGGACCGCAGCGCCTGGGACATGTAGGTCGCGTTGAGGCCGTTCTCCAGGTCGATGTCGACGCCGTCGAAGCCGTACGTCTGCATCAGGGAGTAGACGGAGTTGGCGAAGTTCGTGGCCGACGCCGAGTCGGTCACCGAGATGGTGCCGTTCTGGCCGCCGATGGAGATGATGACCTTCTTGCCGGCGGCCTGCTTGGCCTTGATGTCGGCCTTGAACTGGTCGACGGTGTAGCCGCCGAGCCCGGCCGAGTCGAGGGTGAAGCTCACCGCGCCCGGCGTGCTGGTGGCATCCGCGAAGGCGACGGCGATGATGTCGTACTGCGACTGCACGGCGGAGATCTTCTGCACGGTCGCGCCGTTGTTGAAGTTCTGCCAGTAGCCCGTCACGGCGTGCGCGGGCACGGAACCGCCGCCGCCCCCACCGCCGCCGGACGCGGTCGTCGTCCCGGTGACCGCCGACGACTTCGCCGACTCACCCGCCGAGTTGGTCGCCGAGACCTGGAACGAGTACGCCGTGGAGGCGGCGAGCCCCGAGACGGTCGCGGAGGTTCCGGTCACCGCCTGGACCTTGGAGCCGCCCTGGTACACGTTGTAGCCGGTCGCGCCCGACACCGTGTTCCAGGCCAGCGAGACGGACGAGGAGGTCGTGGAGGACACGGCGAGGCCCGCCGGGGTCGCCGGGACCGTCGGGGCCGGGTCGCCGCCCCCGCCGCCGTCGGGGCCGAACACCGAGAGGTCGTCCGCGAAGTAGGCGGGCTGCCCGTACCAGCCGTGCGTCCAGACCGTCACCGACGTCGTCGAGGCGCCGGTGGTGAAGGTGGTCGTCAGCTGCGTCCAGGTGGTGTTGGGCGTCCAGGTCGAGACGTCCGTCGTCTCCGTGCCGCTCGCGCCGAGGTAGGTGTAGGCGCCCTGGACCCAGGCGCTCAGTGTGTAGGTCGAGTTGGGCTTCACGGCGACGGACTGGGAGCACTGGGCGAAGTCCTGCCCCGCGGGCGTGGCCTTCAGCGCGGCCGAGCCGCTGTGCACCGGCGAGGAGACGGTCGTACCACTGCCCGCCGAACACGTCCAGTTGCTCAGGCCGGACTCGTAGCCGCCGTTCTTGGCGTTGTTGATGTCGGCGGCCTGGGCCTGGCCTGCCAGGCCCGTGAGCGAGAGAACGGACGCGGTGACGGCGGCGGCGAGGGCTCCCGCCCATCTCCGCCCGGGCATACGGATGACGCGGTCCACTGGGTCCTCCAGGGAGAGGTGGGGGAGGGGAACGGAACGGTGGCCACCGCCGGTGGATACAAGTTGGTCCAGACCAATCGGGTTGTCAAGTCCTGTGGAGTTCTCAACACCCTTGCGAGGGTGTTGAGTTGCCCGAACCGGCTTACTCTGTGTTGATCACGTCCGCACCTTCGGTGAGATGATCTCGGAGATTCGGTGTTGAGCGGGCCATGCCGTGGATATGGTGCTGATGCAAGAGGACGTCACAGTGACGATCTGCGGCCGTACGTGGTCGTCGGTGATGCTCCATGGCGATAAAGGGGCGATCTGAGGCGGTGGTTGACCACCCCGCCGCAGCGAACGGGGTGTGTGCAGCGTGCCGACCGCGATAGCCGTCACCAGTCCCGATCTGGTGCTCCCACCGCACGACCGGCAGACCCCGCCGGCGGTCGTCCAGCCGCTCGGCACCCTGGAGAACTCCCTCACCGGGATGCACGCGCTCATCGAACAGCACGGGTACGTCATCTCCCTCTACCCGTCCTCCGCCGAGAGCGCCGTCACCCAGCGGCTGCACACCGTCCGCTCCGTCCTGGAGAGCGACCGCATCGCACTGCTCGGCGTCGACCTGCCGCCGCTCGGAATCGCCCTGCTGGCCCAGCAGTTGCGCCAGCTCTCCGTCTGCGACTTCAGCCCCGGGGTGCTCGCCTCCGCCGCCCGGCTGCTCGCCCACTACATCTACGCCGGCGCCCTGCTCGGCTCGGTCGCCAAGCTCGACCGGATCCCGGTCTCCCTGAAGTCCCACGCCAAGTCATGGGTGCCGGGCGCCCAGTTCGCCGTACTCGCCAATCCGCGGCCCGAGCTGATCAGGGTCGGCCAGGACGAGCTGCCCGGACCGGAGTTCGGCACCCGGCTGCTCTCGGCCGCGGGCCAGCCGCCCTCCGGCTGGGTGACCTCGACCCTCGCGCCGGCCTGGCAGGTCCAGGGCGTGACGACCGTCCCGCTGCCCGAGGAGTCGGTCCGCTGGTGGGGGACGTCACGGCTCGTCGAATTCGCCGCCGGGCTGTACGACGTCTCCGTCCTCTACCAACTCGTCTCGTCCGTCCGGCGGGACGAGTGCCGCTGGTGCGGCCTCGAACTCATCGGTGACCGCTGCGGGTTCTGCGCCGCCCCGTTGCCACCGCCTTCCGCGCAGGAGCTTCCGGCCACTGTTGTCCGGGCAGCCTCTTCGGTACGCGCTCTGCCCCGAGGCGCCACATAGGCCCCCTCGGTCACATCTGAACAGCACGCCAGGCACGACCGCCCGACCCCGCCGTCCCCGTAGATCGAGGTTGTCCGGATCATGCTGCATCACCCCGGAGGTCCCCCGGATCCCCGGTAGGAACGACAGCTCGGTCCACTCCCCGGTACCGCCCCACGAGGTGAGATTCAGTGAACTCGCGCCAGCGCCGCGGCGTCATCCTGCTGGTCCTCTCGGTCCTGTGCGCCCTCGGCGCCTTCGCCGGAGTCCTGTCGGTGATCCGCGACGTGAACTCCAAGGTCGGCCCGGAGGTCACGGCGTACCGCCTGAAGAACGACATCGCGCCCTACAAGGAGCTGTCGGCCGACCAGTTCGAGAAGATCTCGATGCCCGAGCGGTGGCTGTCGGCCACCGCCGTCACCGACCTCTCCCGGATCCGCGGGAAGATCGCCGTCACCAAGCTGGAGAAGGGCTCCCTGCTACAGGCCGACATGATCGTGGCCAAGCCCCGACTGGCCGTCGGGCAGCAGGAGATCGCCATCATGATCGACGCGTCGACCGGTGTCGCGGGCAAGATCGACCCCGGGTCGCGGGTCAACATCTACGCCACCTTCAAGGCCCAGAACGACAAGGGCAGGGACCAGTCCAAGGTGATCGTCGAGAACGCCCGCGTCATCGACGTCGGCAAGCTCACCGCCCTGGAGCCCGACCAGTCCAGCTCCGACCGGCGCAACAGCGCCACCCAGGCCGTTCCCATCACCTTCGCGCTGGACACCGCCGACGCCCAACGCGTCGCGTACGCCGAGTCGTTCGCCGAACATGTCCGGCTCGCCCTGGTCGCCGGCGGCTCCGACACGATCGTGGCGCCCGGCGACCGTACGTACACCCTCGACCAGGACAAGTAGGAGGCCGCGCATGAGGTCCATGCCCACGGTGCGGAGCCTGGGGCCGCGTACGAGGCCCACGTGTACGGCGTCGGCCCGCCCGCGACCGGCGTGCGCGGGGCCGACGCCTACGGGGTCGACGCCCACACGACCGGCGTGCGCGAGGCTGACGTCTACCGGGCCGGATCCCCGTCCGGGAGCGTCGGCGCGGCAGGCGCCTGACCGGCGACGCCGGTGGTCCGTAGCGTCGCAGCCCCGTGGGGCGGGGGGCCGATGGTCCGGTGCGCGGCACGTGTGTGAGGGGCTTCGGCGATGACCATCCGTATCCTTCCCGCCGTCGGCGACATCGACTCGGCCCGCGCGCTCACCACCCTGCTGAGCCAGCTCGCCGACACCGAACCCGCCCCGCCCGTACCCGACTCGACGGCCCTCCTCGACACCCTCGCGCGCCTCGCCGCCGAGTCCCTCGACGAGCTCCCCGAAGTGGTCCTGGTCCATGAACGCATCGGCCCCGTACCGGCGTTGGACCTCATCCGCGACCTGGTGATGCGCTTCCCCGCGGTCGGCGTCGTCCTCATCACCGCCGACACCGGCAACAGCGTCCTCACCGCCGCCATGGACTCCGGCGCCCGCGGCATCATCGGCCTGCCCCTCGGCTACGACGCCCTCGCCGAACGCGTCCAGGCCGCCGCCGCCTGGTCCGCCGGCATGCGCCGCCACCTGCACAGCGGGGCGCCCGAGCTGTACGCGGGCCCCGGCGGCACCGTCATCACGGTGACCGGCGCGAAGGGCGGCGTCGGCGCGACCGTCACGGCGGTCCAACTCGCCCTCGCCGCACAGGCGTCCGGCCACAACGTGGCGCTGCTCGACCTGGACCTCCAGTCCGGGGACGTGGCCTCGTACCTCGACGTGCAGTTCCGCCGGTCGGTGGCCGACCTGGCGGCCATCACCGACATCAACCCGCGCGTCCTCCAGGACGCCGTCTACACCCACGACAGCGGCGTCGCCCTGCTGCTGGCCCCCGCCGAGGGCGAACGCGGCGAAGAGGTCACGGACCGCGTGGCCCGCCAGGTGCTCGGCGCGCTGCGCTCCCGTCACGACGTGGTGATCGTCGACTGCGGCTCCCAGATGAACTCGGCCACCGCGGCGGCCGTCGAGATGGCCGACCAGGCACTGCTCCTCGTCACCCCCGACGTCATCGCCGTACGCGCCGCCAAACGCATGGTCCGGATGTGGGACCGCCTCCAGATCCGCAAGGCTGAGGAGACCACGACGGTCGTGAACCGCTTCGCCCGCGGTACGGAGATCCAGCCGTCCCTCGTCGAACGCGTCACCGGCACCAAGGTCGCCCGCTCCGCGGTCCCCGCCGCCTTCAAGGAACTCCAGTCGGTCGTCGACGCCGGACGGCTCCAGGACCTGGACGCCCGCTCGACCGTCAAGCAGGCGCTGTGGGCACTCGCCGCCGAACTGGGACTCGTGGTCCCCCAGGAAGGCGGGGGCGGCGGCAGACGCCGCAAGGCGTCCGTGTCGGACCGGGGCGCGCTCTCGCTCCGCCGCCGGGGCGGCGACCGGGGAGCGGTCACCCTCGAATTCGCCGGGATGTTCCCGCTGTTGCTCGTCGTCATGACGATCCTGTGGCAGTGCGTGCTGTACGGCTACTCGTACTCGCTGGCCGGGAACGCGGCGGACGAGGCGGCACGGGCCGCCACCGCGGCGTACGCGGTGAACGGCGACGTCCCGGGCGCGTGCGCGGCGGCCGGGAGCAGGCATCTGCCGGGCTCCTGGAAGGACGCGGGCATCGACTGCGGCCCGGCGGGCCCGGTCATGAGGGCCACCGTCGACGTCGAGGTCCCGCTGTTCTTCCCCGGCTTCGACGCGGGCTTCCACGTACGGGGCACGGCGGGCGCGGCGCTGGAGGGGGACACCGGATGAAGACACACCTTTGGCGCGGACTCCGCGCCCCGCACGGCTTACGGGCATCGACCGGGCTCCGCCCCTCGCGCGGTATCCGTGCCGCGCGGCGGCACGGGCTCCGCCCCTCAGGCCGCTTCCGTGCCGCGCGCCGGCTCCGGGGCGACCGGGGTGTCTCCATCCTGGAGTTCGTGGGGTTCCTGCCCATCCTGCTGATGATCGGGATGGCGACCATCCAGCTCGGTCTCATCGGGTACGGCATCAACCAGGCCGGTTCCGGGGCGCGGGCCGCCGCGCGGGTCGCCTCGCAGGGTGGCGACGGCGGGGCGGCGGGACAGGCCGCGGTGAGCGGATGGCTCGACCCGAATGTGTTGTTGGAGGGAGGGCCCGGGGCCGACCTCACCACGGCCACGGTCACGGTCACGGTCCCCAACGTCATCCCCCTCTTCGACCGTTACCCCGTCACCCGCCACGCCACCATGCCCACCGACGACTGACCGGGAGGAGCCGCACCATGAGCCTGCGTTCCCGAATCGCCGCCCCCGACGAGGGGGGACCCGCCCGTGAGGACGGCCACCTCGTCGCCGTCTACCGGGCCAAACTCCTCGAAGAGATCGACCTCGCCGAGATGTCCAGCCTGGCGGCGGCCGAACGCCGGGTCCGTCTCGAACGCGTCCTCGGCCACATCATCAGCCGCGAGGGCCCGGTCCTCTCCACCGCCGAACGCTCCCAGCTGATCCGCCGGGTGGTCGACGAGGCCCTCGGGCTCGGCGTCCTCGAACCGCTCCTCGCCGACGCGTCCATCACCGAGATCATGGTCAACGGCCCGGACTCGATCTTCGTGGAGCGGGCCGGCCGCGTGGAACAGCTGCCGCTGCGCTTCGCGTCCAACGAGCAGCTCATGCAGACCATCGAACGCATCGTCTCGACGGTCAACCGCCGCGTCGACGAGTCCAACCCGATGGTCGACGCCCGCCTGCCCACCGGCGAGCGCGTCAACGTCATCATCCCGCCGCTCGCCCTGACCGGCCCCACCCTCACCATCCGCCGATTCCCCCGCGCCTACACGCTCTCGGAGCTGATCGGCCTCGGCTCCCTCGACGAGCAGACGCTCATGCTGCTCGCCGCCTTCGTCCGGGCCCGCTTCAACGTCATCGTCAGCGGCGGCACCGGCAGCGGCAAGACCACCCTGCTGAACGCGCTCTCCGGCCTGATCCCGTCCCACGAGCGCATCATCACCATCGAGGACTCCGCCGAACTCCAGCTCCAGCAGGAGCACGTCATCCGCCTCGAGTCCCGCCCCCCGAACGTGGAGGGCAAGGGCCAGATCACCATCCGCGACCTGGTCCGCAACTCGCTGCGTATGCGCCCCGACCGCATCATCGTCGGTGAGGTCCGCGGCGGCGAGACCCTCGACATGCTCCAGGCCATGTCGACCGGCCACGACGGCTCCCTCGCCACGGTCCACGCGAACTCCGCCGAGGACGCCCTCATGCGGCTCCAGACCCTCGGCTCGATGTCCGAGGTCCAGATCCCCTTCGAGGCGCTGAAGGACCAGATCAACTCCGCCGTCGAGGTCGTCGTCCAGCTCTCCCGGCACGCCGACGGCTCCCGCAAGGTCACGGAGGTCGCGCTGCTCGTCTCGCACGGCCGAGAGCAGTTCCGCGTCACCCCCGTCACCCGCTTCGTGCCCCGCCCGGTCGGCCCCGACCGTGTCGTCCGGGGCCACTTCGAGCATCTCCCGCTCCCGCGCTCGATCGCGGAGAAGCTGTACGTCGCCAACGAGCCGCTGCCGCCCGCCTTCGGCGTCGCCGAGGCCATCGACGTACGCAACACAAGGCAGGCCATCGGATGACGCCCCCCACCTCTGATTCCTCCAGGCCCGAGCCCTCCACCCCCGTGCCTCCCACCTCCGAGCCGTCCGCCCGGAAACCCTCCGCCCCCAAGCCCCCCACCTCCGAAGGGAGGCAGTCATGAACGACCCCGCCCTCCTCGCCCTCGGCGGGACGCTCCTCGGCGGCACGCTCGCCGTCGCGGGCGTGCACGCCTACGCCTCGGGCCGCGCCCAGCGCCGGGAGCTCGTCGACCGCCTCTCCGGCGGCGGTCCGCTGCGCACGGCGGGCGGCCGGGTCCGCCGCTTCGCGGGCGTCGACCGCCGGCTGCGCCGCACCCGCCTCGGCCGAACGATCCACCTGCGCCTGACGGCCACCGGACTCGACCTCACGGCGGGGGAGTTCTTCACCTACGTCGCCGTCGTGGTCGTCGCCCTGTGGCTGATCGCGGCCGCGACACTCGCCCCGTTCTTCGGTCCGATCGCCGCCGTCCTCGGCGTGTGGAGCGCGGCCGTCTTCCTCAACTGGCAGCGTCAGAAGCGTATCGAGGCGTTCATCAACCAACTCCCCGACGTGGCACGCCTGCTGGCGAACGCGACGGCGGCGGGCCTCGCCCTGCGCACCGCGCTCGCCATGGCGGCGGAAGAGCTGGAGGCTCCGGCGGGCGAGGAACTCGCGCATGTGGCGGACCAGTTGATGCTGGGGCGCACCATCGACGACGCCCTCGGTGAACTGTCCGAGCGGCTGCCCTCCCGTGAGCTGATCGTCCTCGTCACCACCCTCGTCCTCGCCAACAAGGCGGGCGGCTCCGTCGTCAGCTCCCTGCGCAACCTCACCCAGACCCTGGAGGACAGGAAAGAGACCCGCCGAGAGGTCCGCACGATGCTCTCCGAGGTCAACGCGACCGCCTTCACGGTCCCCTTCCTCGGCATCGGGTCGCTGGTCCTGATCAACTCCTCGAACGAGGGAGCCCTCGCCCGCGTCACCGGCTCCCCGCTCGGCCAGGGCCTCGTCCTGCTCGCCCTCGGCCTCTACACCGTGGGCTTCTTCGTCATCCGCCGGCTCGGCAAGATCGAAGTCTGAGGGAGGGATCACGTTGCTGCCGCTGCTGCTCGCCGTCCTGATGGGCGCGGCCGTCGCGGGCGTCCTCCTGGGCGTCCGGATGATCCGCGCCGACGTCAAACTCCCCAGCGACCTCCAGCTCGCCCTGGAAGTCGGCGGTACCCGCGTCTCGGTGGCGGACTCGGCCGTCGACCGCCTCGGCATGCGCTTCGCGCCGACCGTCCTGCGCCTGATGGGCCCCCGGCGCGTGGACGCCAAGCGCCGCCGCATCGACATGGCGGGCAACCCCGGCGGTCTGACGCTGAACCGCTACGCGGCCCGCCGCGCGGTGTACGGCGTCTTCGGCGTCGTCCTCGGCCTGGTCTTCCTCTCCAACGGCCAGCTTCTCTTCGCCGCGCTCACGCTGGCCTTCGGCCTGGTCGCCGCGGACGCCCTCATCTGGCAGGCCGTCCGGGAACGCAAGGAGGTCATCGACCGCACCCTGCCCGACTTCCTCGACGTCCTCGCGGTCGTCGTCTCCGCGGGCCTCGGCTTCCGTCAGGCCCTGGACCGCGTCGCGGAGAGGTACGAGGGGCCCTGGGCGGACGAACTGCGCATCACCCTGCGCCAGATGGACATGGGCGTCAGCCGCCGCCAGGCCTTCGACGAACTCCGCAGGCGCAACTCCTCCGAGCAGGTCGCCCAGTTCGTCTCGGCCCTCCAGCAGGGCGAGGAGCTCGGCTCACCGATCGCCGAGACCCTCATCCAGCTCGCCACGGACATGCGCCGCACCGACGCCCAGAACGCCCGCCGCCGCGCCGCCAAGACCATCCCCAAGGCCACCATGGTCACCCTCGTCTTCATGCTCCCGGCCACGATGATCCTCATCGCGACAGGCATGTTCCTGGGCTCGGGAACGAACTTCGGCTCGATCCTGGGGCGCTGATGAACGCCTTCCCGAGCAGTCGAGGTCACGCGGGCCGGGAGAGCCGACGGTGGTCCTGGTCCTCCCTGTCCGCGCGAAGCCGCGAGCGGGGCACCGGCTACCTCGCGGACGACGCCCCCGCCCCCGGCGGCATCCGCCTCCAGCTCAACGCCCTCCAGGCCCTGTGCCGTCAGGCCTTCGCGGTCCGCCTCGCGGCCATCGCGATCGGCGCCCCCTTCGCGATGTCGAACGCCACGGACGGCCTCCCGCGCTACGCGGTCCTCGCCGCGGCCGTCCTCGGCGTCATGGGCTCCTACGCCATGCTCCGGGACTGGGACCGCTTCGGCCCCCGTCTCCTCGCCCACCCGACCCTGATGGCCCTGGACCTCACCTTCGGCGCGGTCCTGCTCCTGACCGCGTCCCCGGCCTCCCCTCTCGCCTACGCCACGGTCTGCACCCCGCTCCTGTCGGGTCTGCTCTACGGCTGGCGCGGCGCGGGCGTCTTCACCGGATTCCAGCTCGTCGTCCTGTTCACGGTGTTCAGGGCCTGGGAGCACCGGCCGGGCGCGGGCGCCAACACCCTCCTCATCGCGGGCTTCTGCGTCGGCGCCGGCATCATCGGCGTCACCCTGCGCAATCTGATGTTCCGCTTCGGCACGGCGAGTCAGGCCCTGTCCGAGGCGACCAGCAGGCTCGCCGTCGCGGCGGCCGTGGACTCCGAACGGGCCCGCCTGGCACGCGAGATGCACGACTCGGTCGCCAAGACGCTGCACGGCCTCGCACTGGCGGCGGAGGCCCTGGCCGCCTCGGCGGACGCCGCGGACCCGCGGGCGCTCAAACGTCAGGCGACGGTCGTGGCCGACGCGGCGCGCCTCGCCGCCGCGGAGTCCCGCACCCTCCTGTCGGACCTGCGGCGCCACACCGACCTGACCGACCCGGACACCGACCTTCTTCCCGAACTCCGCTTCATGGCGGCCGACTTCGAGGCCCGCACCCGCCTCGCCGCCGTCGTACGGCACCGGGGCGCGGACCCGGTCCTTCCCAGCACCGCCGCTCACCACGTCCTCGCGGTCGTGTCCGAAGCCCTGGAGAACGCCCACCGCCACGCGGGCGCGAGCGCGGTGACGGTCGAACTCGACGTATCGGCACACGAGTTCTCGTTGCGTGTACGGGACGACGGGGCGGGACTGCCGACGCCCGCGACACCCGCCACCCTCGACGCCTGGACGAGATCCGGCCATTTCGGTCTGCTCGGGATGACCGAACGGGCCGCCTGTGTCGGCGGGCGCATCGCGCTGGACCGATCCCCGCGAGGGGGCACCGAGGTCCGGCTGACCCTCCCGCTCCCGTCGGCCGCCCTTCCCTCTCCCCCCACTCCCCAAGAGGAGGCCGCACATGTCTGACCAGGCACTTTCCGGGCCGCCCCTGCGTGTCCTCGTCGCCGACGACAACCCGGTCGTACGGGCCGGCCTGACCGCGCTGCTGGACGCGCACCCCGACATCGCCGTCGTCGCGGCGGCCCGGGACGGAGCGGAGGCACTGGCCTGCGCCACCCGTCTCATCCCGGACGTCGTCCTGCTCGACGTCCGCATGCCCGGCACGGACGGCCTCACCGCGCTGCCCGAACTGTGCCGGATCGCCCCGGTGATGATGCTGACATACAGCCGCGAACCCGAGGTCGTGGCGGAAGCCCTGCGCAGAGGCGCGTCCGGCTATCTCGTCCATGGCGAGTTCACGGCGGCCGAACTGATCGCCGCCGTACGGGATGTTCGCCACGGGCGCCCGACTGTCCCGGATTCACTCGGACTTTCGTACCAACCGACCTCTTCCTCTTCGCAGCTGCAATCAACTGTGGCACAGTCGTCGGAAGCCAGGCCCGTACCAACGGCGGGACTTCACCGTCACGCCGTCCATCAGCCCGACTTCGGCCTGAGTTCGAGGGAGGTGGAGGTGATGGACCTCATCGCGGCCGGCATGAACAACCGCCAGATCGCCGCCACCTGCTTCATCGCCGAGAAGACCGTCAAGAACCACATCAATCGCATCTTCGCGAAGCTGCACAGTTCTTCGCGCAGCGAAGCGATCGCCCACTGGCTGGGCACCGCCCACGAGGGGTGGGGCCGATGACCCCCCAGCCGAGAAGTTGGGCCCCTGGGCCCACCCGGAGTAGGCGCCAACTCACGTACGGTGCTCGGGTCGTTAGTGGCATCGGCCGGGAGGGCAGTCCTGATGAACAGGTTCACCATATGGACGCGAACGGTGATCTCCCGGACACGGGGCATCAACCGGGACGCGGGGGCGGGGTTCGTGGAGTACGCGGGGTTGATGATCCTCATTGCGGGGATCTTCACCATGATCCACGGCTTGGGGCTGGACGGCGTGATCTCGGGAGCCATCATGACTGCGGTCAGCAACGTCACCGGTGGCTGACCGACCCACGTTCGCGTGGTGACCGAGGGCAGACCCTCCCCATCTACATCTGGCTGACAGGGATTCTGCTCTTCGCCGCATTCGCTTTCTTCGCCTTCGCCCAAGCAGCGTCCGCCCGCAATGGAGCTCAATCCGCGGCGGACGCTGCGGCATTGGCAGCGGCACAGAATGCCCGGGATGAGCTGATGGACCGTCTGGCGGGCGCTGTCGGCAAGGACGACAACTGGCTGGGCTGGCTGAACGGCGATCAGAAGGCCGACGGGGCTGGAGCGGGCGCCGCAGCCCAGCAGCTCGCCGCCGCGAACAACTCCAGCCTTCAAGGTGTTCAGTTCGTCATGAGGAACGGCTATCCCGGGTACCAGGCCGACATCCTCACGAACTACACCGTCGGCCACTCCATCATCCCTGGCACCGAGGGCACACACGCGAAGGCCCATGCCATCGCCGTGATTCAGCCGCGCTGCGAATTCGATCCGGCCGCGGATCCGAAGAAGCCCGTCGAACTCGACTGTGGCGGGGAGACCTTGAACATCGACCCCGGAGACTTCAACCCGGACGACCTACCGGACGCGTCGGTGCTGTTCTCCGTGCACCTGGCCGAGTGAGAGGAAGCCGTACCGATGGACTTTCGGCACACCAGGAAGGGCCGTACGGCGCTGAGCGCGGTAGCGATCACGGCTGGGCTGCTTCTCACGGTGGTCGGTTGTGGCGGGGGAGGTGATGGGAAGTCCGACAAGGGGGCCTCGTCCCCGTCGGCTCCCGCCCAGAGCGGCAGCGGTGGCGACAAGGCGGAGTCTCAGACGCCCGAGGCCGACGCGGTGCTCGCCGAGGTCAAGGGCGAGAACGGGTTGGTGCTCACCGTCACCTCTGCCAAGCGTGATGGCGGCGGGTTCGTGACGGTCGAGGGAACGGTCACCAACAATACGGACACGCTCTGGGTCGCGGCCGACTGGCGCGGCGACGAGAAGGAGTTGGCGAGGAACGGCGGA
Source organism: Streptomyces sp. NPDC042002 (assembly GCF_055588305.1). Classification (NCBI taxonomy): domain Bacteria; kingdom Bacillati; phylum Actinomycetota; class Actinomycetes; order Kitasatosporales; family Streptomycetaceae; genus Streptomyces; species Streptomyces sp. NPDC042002. Next base: position 13,076 of record NZ_JBVJCT010000003.1, read on the forward strand.
TCCATCGCCGGCGCCAGCCTGATCGACCAGAAGGGCAAGAAGAAGTACCTCATCCTTCGGGACACCTCAGGCCGTTGCCTGTGCACGCAGTTCACCGGTGGCGTCCGCCAGGGCGCAACCACCCAATGGTTCGCCCAGTTCCCCGCACCCCCCGCCGACACCACCGCCGTCGACTTCCAGGTCGGCTCCATGCCACCCGCCTCCATCGAGATCTCCGAGGGCTGAGCCATGGCCCTCCCGCCCCGCGGCGCCGCGACGACGTTCACGGCCCTCGCCGTGCTGATCACCCTCGGTCTCCCGGGCCCCGCGTACGCCGACGGCGGTGACCCCAGCGCCCCGCCCGGCAGCGTCACCACCCCTTCGCCCCCCGAGGTCGACGCCACCAGTCCGGGGCTCAAGCTCGCCGACGGTGCGACGCTGGCGCCCGCCAAGGTGCTGGACATCAAGTCGGTCGTGGAGGACCTCGGGGGTGAGGAGCGCCGGGAGGACACCAACTCGGATGTGACGTTCGCGCTCCAGGCGGAGGTCCTCTTCCCCAAGGACAGCTCGAAACTGAACCCGGACTCCCAGTCCCGTATCCAGGCGATCGCGGACGAGATCAAGGCCCAGCACGCGACGACCGTCCGCGTCTTCGGATTCACCGACAACCTCGGCTCGTACGCGCACGGTCTGGTCCTCTCCAAGAACCGTGCGGAACAGGTGCACGACCAGCTGGCCGCCGCGCTCGGTTCCGCGGAGTCGGACATCACCTTCGAGGTGCGTGGCTACAGCGAGGACTACCCGATCGCCGACAACACCTCGGAACAGGGCCGCCGCAAGAACCGCCGCGTGGAGGTGACCTTCCCCAGGGGCCCGGCCGACGGGAACAGCGCCTGACGCGCGTCACCTTCTCCGGTGCCCGGCCTCCTGCGCTACGCGATCGACCGCGCCGCCGACACCACCTCCGACACGGTGGTCCTCCAGCCCACCGCCGACGAGCCGGACCCCGAGGGCCTCGTCCGCTTCGCGGCCGAACAGGTGCGCCCGCTGGCCCCTCGGAGGCCGGGCCGGACGCCTCGGGTGGGGCGCTCCCGCGAGGCGCGCCACGCGGGCGGACAGGCTGATCGACGCGCGCCTGAGCAGATTGACCGAAAACATCCCGTTGAGGGTTGCTCGGCGTGAGATGTCCGTCCGGATGGCGGACGGGGCTCGGTCGGGAGCCGGGCGGTGCGCACCACATCCGCACGGGTTTTCCACATCGTTATCGAGCGTGTGTCGCCATGAATGTTCGGCTCACGTAAGTTCGGACCAAGGTAATTCGCGTGAGCAAATCTGCGCGTGTGGCACCGCGCGGAGGAGGGGGCTGCGCGGTGCCGCCCTGCCCGGTGACGTGCTGTCAGCCGTCCTGGACCATGATCCGCGTCCCGCGCCGCACTCCCCACAGTCGCATCGCCCCGGCCTCCGCCTCCAGGACGTGCCGGGCCCGCGGCCGGGGCAGCCCCAGCCGGCCCGGACGCATCGTGCGCACCGCCAGGACCCGCGACGACCGGTCCAGATAAGCGACGTCGATCGCGAACCGCATCCCCAGCGTGTGCACCGAGTTCGCCGGTGTCAGCAGCAGCGCGCCCTCGATCCCCGGGCGCCCGAGCAGTCCGCGCCGCCGGGCTCGCGGGCTCGCGGCGACCTCCAGGGGCACCGGCCCGGCCGTCCCCTCCGTCGTGTCCGTCGTGAACGTGGCCATGGGTGCGAAGTTAGCGGCCGGGTCAAGCGGGAGCGCGCCACGCGGATCACTCGCCCGGAGTACATGGGGACAAGTCGGCGCCACGCCCCACAAGCGGGCGCAGACCCATTGGATCTCTCCCGATCCTCCGCGATTCCCTTTGAATCCGCTGTGATTCGGCCATGATCACACCCGGAATCGATGGTTCCGCGCCCATCGTGGCGTCGCCGGGCGACTCCGGAGAGTAGTTGTGGCACGCGGATGCACGCAGCATCACTTACGAAGGGTTATGGTGGAAACCCCCCCTCGGGCCGGTCCGTCTCCCCCCCCACGGACCGGCCCGTTTTTTGTGCCCGCGACGGCCCGTCCGGCAGGCGCCCCCGTGCGCCCCCCGGACCGGCCGCCTCGCGCGGCGGGGAATTCGGTGACTCAGTGCCGTCCGGCCCAGATGTTCGTCCCCGGCGTCGACACCGCGAACGTGTCGATCTCCTTCAGCTCCTCGTCCGTGAGCTTCGGGGCCGTCAGTGCCGCCACGTTCTCCTCCAGCTGCCGCACGCTGGACGCGCCGATGAGGGCGGAGGTCATCCGTTCGTCGCGCAGCACCCAGGTGAGCGCGAGCTGGGCGAGGGACTGGCCGCGCCGGGCCGCGATGTCGTTCAGCCCGTTCAGCCGGCGTACGACGTCCTCGCTCAGCAGGTCCGGGTCCAGCGACTTGCCCTGGGTGGCGCGCGAGCCCTCCGGGATGCCCTTGAGGTACTTGCCGGTCAGCAGGCCCTGCGCGAGCGGCACGAAGGAGATGCAGCCCATGCCGGCCGCCTCCAGTGTGTCGAGCAGGCCTCCCCCAGACTCCGTCCGGGGGGACCCCCATCTCGCTTCGCTCCCCTCGGTCCAGCGGTTGATCATCGAGTACGAGGGCTGGTGGATGAGCGGGCGGACACCCATCCCGGTGAGGATCCGGGCCGCCTCCGCCGTCTGCTCGCTGGTGTACGAGGAGACACCGACGTACAGCGCCTTGCCCTGCTGGACGGCGGACGCGAGCGCGCCCATCGTCTCCTCCAGCGGGGTGTCCGGGTCGAAGCGGTGCGAGTAGAAGATGTCGACGTGGTCGACGCCCATCCGCCGCAGCGAGGCGTCCAGGGAGGACAATAGGTACTTGCGGGAGCCCCACTCGCCGTAGGGCCCCGGATGCATGAGGTAGCCCGCCTTGGTCGAGATGAGCAGCTCGTCCCGGTAGGGCGCGAAGTCCTCCTTCAGCAGCTTGCCGAAGTTGATCTCAGCCGAGCCGGGCGGCGGCCCGTAGTTGTTGGCGAGGTCGAAGTGGGTGACGCCGAGATCGAAGGCGCGGCGCAGGATCGCGCGCTGGGAGTCCAGCGAGCGGTCGTCGCCGAAGTTGTGCCACAGGCCGAGCGAGATCGCGGGCAGTTTGAGACCGCTGCGGCCCGTACGCCGGTATTCCATCGAGTCGTACCGCTCCGTCGCGGCCCGGTACAGAGAGGGGTCGTTCATGGGGACGAACCTATGTCAGGGTGCACGGGTCCCTCGGCAGCCCTCGCGTTCCACGGGGGTAGGCTTCGCCCCGGGGGATCGTCATATGGACAGGGACTGTGCTCGAGCGCGTCTGTCCGATCCGCACAAAGGGGCTGACAACACGTGACCTTGCGCGACAACCTGCGCCGCCTGCTGGTCAGGTTCTATGCACGCAGGGTGGAAGGCCACCTCGACCACGACCAGGTGCCCAAGCACATCGGCGTCATCATGGACGGCAACCGGCGCTGGGCGAAGGCGGCGGGCTCCACCACCGCCCAGGGCCATCGGGCCGGAGCCGACAAGATCGGGGAGTTCCTCGGCTGGTGCTCCGAGACCGATGTCGAGGTCGTCACCCTGTGGCTGCTGTCCACCGACAACTTCGACCGCCCGCAGGAGGAGCTCGGTCCGCTCCTCGGCATCATCGAGGGCGTCGTCCGCACCCTGGCGGCCGACGGCCGCTGGCGGGTGCACCACGTCGGCACGCGGGACATCCTGCCCTCCCCGATGCAGTCGGCCCTCAAGGAGGCCGAGGAGGCCACCGCGCACGTCGAGGGAATAGTCGTCAACGTCGCCATCGGCTACGGCGGCCGCCAGGAGATCGCCGACGCCGTGCGCTCGATGATCCTCGACGCCGCAGACAAGGGCACCTCGATGGAGGACCTCGCGGACCGCGTCGACGTCGACCTCATCGGCAAGCACCTCTACACCGGTGCCCAGCCCGATCCCGACCTGGTGATCCGCACCAGCGGTGAACAGCGGCTGTCGGGATTCATGCTCTGGCAGACCGCCCACTCCGAGTACTACTTCTGCGAAGTCTTCTGGCCCGCCTTCCGCAAGGTCGACTTCCTTCGCGCCCTGCGTGACTACGCGGCGCGACACCGCCGTTACGGAGGCTGAATTCCGGGGTGTCCCGCGTGGCCCGGGACACCCCGCGGGGACGTACGTCATCGGGAGTTAACGAACGCGCCGTCATATGCCGTGGCATGGCTTCGCTCGTTCGAGGGCATAAGCCTTGCAGGTCGACGCCCGAACCACGGGTGTCGTATCTCAGCGGACGGCTCGGGGCCGTCCGCCCGGGAGGCCCTTTGCACCAGCCCGACCGTGCGGTCAGTACGGACGAAGCGGAGGGCCGGTTTTCGGCCCGCGCATCGGTGCCGGTAACCGGTCCAGATCTCCTTCGTCGCTCCCCGACCTCATCCGAGGGGGTACGTCCTTCCGTGGTGACCAGCACAAAGCGCCGCACGCCTGACCGGCGCACCTATGTTCTCGACACCAGCGTCCTGCTGGCCGACCCGAATGCCCTGAGCCGCTTCGACGAGCATGAAGTAGTGCTCCCGATCGTCGTGGTCACGGAGCTGGAGGCCAAGCGGCACCATCCCGAACTCGGCTACTTCGCCCGGCAGGCCCTGCGTCTGCTCGACGAGTTCCGGGTCCGGCACGGCCGCCTCGACTCCCCGATCCCCGTCGGGGAACTCGGCGGGACGGTACGGGTCGAGCTCAACCACTCGGACCCCAGCGTCCTGCCCAGCGGGTATCGCCTGGGGGACAACGACTCCCGCATCCTCGCGGTCGCCCGCAATCTCCAGGCCGAGGGATTCGACGTCACCGTCGTCTCGAAGGACCTGCCGCTCAGGATCAAGGCGTCCTCCGTGGGTCTCCTCGCCGAGGAGTACCGCGCGGAGCTCGCCATCACGGGCTCCTCCGGCTGGACCGGAATGTCCGAACTGAACCTGGCCGGCGAGCAGGTGGACATCCTCTTCGAGGAGGGGCACGTCTACGTCCCCGAAGCGGCCGACCTGCCCGTGCACACGGGTCTGACGATCCAGTCGGAGCGCGGCAAGGCCCTCGGCCGTGTCACCGCCGACGGTAACGTCCGGCTCGTACGCGGCGATCGGGAGGCGTTCGGCATCAAGGGCCGCAGTGCCGAGCAGCGCATCGCGCTCGACCTGCTGCTCGACCCGGACATCGGGATCCTGTCGATGGGCGGCCGGGCCGGCACCGGCAAGTCCGCGCTCGCGCTCTGCGCGGGCCTGGAGGCCGTCCTCGAACGCCGCCAGCACCAGAAGGTGATGGTCTTCAGGCCGCTGTACGCGGTGGGCGGGCAGGAGCTCGGCTATCTGCCCGGCTCCGAGTCCGAGAAGATGAGCCCCTGGGCCCAGGCGGTGTTCGACACGCTCTCCGCGGTCACCAGCCGCGAGGTCATCGAGGAGGTCACCGCGCGGGGCATGCTGGAGGTCCTGCCGCTCACGCACATCCGCGGCCGCTCGCTCCACGACGCGTTCGTGATCGTGGACGAGGCCCAGTCCCTGGAACGGAACGTCCTGTTGACCGTTCTGTCCCGGATCGGCGCCAATTCGCGGGTCGTTCTGACCCACGATGTGGCGCAAAGGGACAATCTGCGTGTCGGACGGTACGACGGAGTGGTCGCCGTCGTGGAGAAGTTGAAGGGCCACCCGCTCTTCGCGCACGTCACGCTGAATCGTTCGGAGAGGTCCCAGATCGCGGCACTCGTGACCGAAATGCTGGAGGACGGGCAGATCTGATCCCGACTGTCCCCACCTGGCCAAAGGGTGGTGGATACACGCTGGTTGGCGCCGTCCGGCAAAGGCGAAGAGCCTAGCCGGGCGGCGTCTTGCCGCGCTGGCGTTTCCAGGAAACAGCTGAGGCAAACGGGGTGTGAGCTTTCACACGCGATGCGGAATTGCCGTGCGGCGTCGGGTTACGGCTAAAGTCTCACTCCTGTCAGGCCCCGCATACGACACAGCTGTATCCCCAGCGGTACGGCAACACCGGAACCTCAGAACTCCATAGAGCCGTCGTATGCCGCCCGCGCACCACGCGGCGCTCCCCGAGCGGGAGTTGCCCACCGGGCCCGTGTCTCCCCGTGACCCCGCAGTTGGGAGGCCAGCGCCGAGGGGCACGATTGCGTCCGCGAGGGTCACCTAAACGGGCGATGCTGGAAGGAAACCGTGTGAGCCGGATTTCGGTCCGGGGATTCGCAGTGGCTTCGGCCACGGCGGTCACCGCCGTCGGAAGCGTGGTCGGAGTTGCCTCGGGCAGCGTCGCCCAGCCCTCGAACGATGCAGAGGCGACGGCGAGCGACTCGACTCTCCTCGCAGACATACCTGCGGGCCAGCAGGCCCAGGTGCAGACCGCGTCACTGACGCAGCAGGCCGATGCCCAGGCCATCGCCGCGGACGCGAGCGCCAAGAAGGACGCGGAGGAATCCGCCCGCAAGCAGGCTGCCGACGACGCCGTCGCGAAGCAGCAGGCTGCGGCGAAGGCCGAGAAGGCCGAGAAGGACGCCGCGGCGCGCAAGAAGGTAGAGGAAGCGGCCAGCCGCTCCGCGACGCGTGACGCCTCCACCTTCTCCGTGCAGTCCTCGTACACCGTCGCCCAGATCCAGGCGATGGCGGCGCAGATGGTGCCGAGCGGTCAGTTCCAGTGTTTCAGCAACATCGTGAACCACGAGTCGAGCTGGAACTACCACGCTGTCAACGCCTCCTCGGGTGCCTACGGTCTCTTCCAGGCCCTGCCCGGCTCCAAGATGTCGTCCGTCGGTTCCGACTGGCAGACGAACCCGGCCACGCAGATCAAGTGGGGCCTCAACTACATGAACAGCCGGTACGGCAGTCCTTGTGACGCGTGGTCGTTCTGGCAGGCCAACAGCTGGTACTAGGCTCCGCGCCTTCCACCGGCCGCTCAACCTTGCGAAGCCCCTCCCCGTCCTAGGGGGAGGGGCTTCGGCCATGTACGGTCGGACCCGACGACTCCCGGGGGGACTGGTGGGGAGCAGCGGGGGAAAAGGACATCTCATGTCGCGTGTACCAGGATGGATCGGCAGACTCGGCGCCGGACTCACCGAGCTGGGTGAGCGGTTGGACGAACGCCGGGCCGAGGTCGAGCTGGAGTCGCAGGGCCCCCTCGACGGCGAGGGCGTCGTCCTCGACGCGCGCGCTCCCCTCGAAGCGCCCGGCACCGTCCCGGAGGCTCCCGGGTCCCCCAAGGACGCGGTGGCGGACGCCGAGCCGTCCGCGCTCCCGGTCCAGCGCCCGCCCGAGGAGACGGCCGCGACAGGCACGTACGTCCTGACGTCCCAGCGTCCCGACCCGGCCTTCGCCGTGCCGTGGGGAGTGCGCGTCGCCGCCGAGGCCGGCTGGCGGCTGCTCATCCTCGCGGGCACCGTCTGGGTGCTGATGCGCGTCATCAGCGCCGTACAGCTGGTGGTGCTGGCCTTCGTGGCCGCGCTGCTCATCACCGCGCTGCTCCAGCCGACGGTGGCCCGGCTGACGCGTTACGGGGTACCGCGCGGACTCGCCACCGCGCTCACCGCGATCCTCGGCTTCGTCATCATGGGGCTGATCGGCTGGTTCGTGGTCTGGCAGGTCCAGGAGAACATCGACAACCTCTCCAACCAGATCCAGGACGGCATCGACGAGCTGCGCAAGTGGCTCCTCAAGGGCCCGTTCCATGTGACGGACAAGCAGATCAACAAGATCGCGAAGAACCTCCGCGAGGCGATCGGCGCGAACACGGACCAGATCACGTCGGCGGGCCTGCAGGGTGTGACGGTGGTCGTCGAGGCCCTCACGGGCATCCTGCTCACGATGTTCTCGACCCTCTTCCTGCTCTACGACGGCAAGCGGATCTGGGAGTGGTCGCTCAAGCTCGTCCCGGCCGCAGCCCGGACCGGGGTCGCGGGCGCGGGCCCGCGCGCGTGGCGCACACTCACGGCGTACGTCCGCGGCACGGTGATAGTGGCCATGATCGACGCGATCTTCATCGGTCTCGGCATCTACTTCCTCAAGGTCCCCATGGCCGTGCCGCTCGCCGTCTTCATCTTCCTCGGCGCGTTCATCCCGCTGGTGGGCGCGGTGATCTCCGGGGCGCTGGCCGTGGTGGTCGCGCTGGTGACCCAGGGCGTCTTCACCGCCGTCATGACCCTCGTCGTGGTCCTCGCCGTCCAGCAGATCGAGGGCCACATCCTGCAGCCCTTCATCCTGGGCCGCGCGGTCCGCGTCCACCCCCTCGCGGTGGTCCTCTCCGTCGCCGCGGGCGGCATGGTCGCCGGCATCGGCGGAGCGGTCGTCGCGGTCCCGCTGGTCGCGGTGACCAACACCGTGGTCGTGTACCTGCGTTCGTACGCCCGTGAGGCGGACCTGCGCCATGCCCCGGAACCCCGGGGCGCCACCGCGCTGGACGCGTCCCCGGCCCACCGCCTGACTCCGTAACGGCCTTCCCTCCCCCGGGCGGCCCTTCGGGCGGCCCGGGGTTCACGGACGACACCGCGCCGACACGCGGGGCCCCGCTCACCACACAGGTGAACGGGGCCCTTGTCGTCGGAGCGGCCACGGACCGCGCGGCGCGGTCTACTCGGCGAGAACCGCCTCGGCGTCCAGGGTGGCGCCGACGGCCTGGAGGACGGCGGCGATCTTGAACGCCTCCTGGATCGTCTCCCGGTCGACGCCGGCCTTGCGGAGCACCTGCTCGTGCGAGTCGAGGCACTGCCCGCAGCCGTTGACGGCGGAGACGGCGAGCGACCAGAGCTCGAAGTCGACCTTGTCCACGCCCGGGTTGCCGATGACGTTCATCCGCAGACCGGCCCGCAGCGTCCCGTACTCCGGGTCGGAGAGCAGGTGCCGCGTCCGGTAGAAGACGTTGTTCATCGCCATGATCGCGGCGGCCGACTTGGCGGCCGTGTACGCCTCGGGCGACAGCTGGGCCTTCGCCTCCGGCTCCAGCTCACGCAGCACGCGCGGCGAACGCGAGGCGATGGCGCAGGCCAGCACCGTGCCCCAGAGCCGCTGCTGCGGGAGGTCGCTGTTGCCGATCACCGAACCGAGGTTCAGGCGCAGGTCCTTGGCGTAGTCCGGTACGGCGGACTTCAGTTCGTCGAGGGACATGGAAGGTCACTCACCGGCCAGCAGGGCGACCGCGTCGAGCGTGTTCTCGCCCTTGGTCCAGTTGCACGGGCAGAGCTCGTCCGTCTGGAGAGCGTCCAGGACCCGCAGGACCTCCTTGGGGTTACGGCCGACGGAGCCGGCGGTCACCATGGAGAACTGGATCTCGTTGTTCTGGTCGACGATGAAGACGGCGCGCTTGGCGAAGCCGTCCTCGCCCTCGATGCCGAGGTCACGCATGAGCTCGTGCTTCGAGTCGGCCATCATCGGGAAGGGCAGGTCACGCAGGTCGTCGTGGTCCTTGCGCCAGGCGTGGTGCACGAACTCGGAGTCGCCGGAGAAGCCGAGCACCTGCGCGTCACGGTCGGCGAACTCCTCGTTCAGCTTGCCGAAGGCCGCGATCTCGGTCGGGCACACGAAGGTGAAGTCCTTGGGCCACGCGAAGACGATCTTCCACTTGCCCTCGTAGGTCTTGTGGTCGATCTGCTCGAACTCCTGACCCTTCTCCAGCGATACGCAGGCGGTCAGGTCGAACTGGGGGAACTTGTCACCGACAGTGAGCACGCGCTCTCCTTGCAGCGAGGGATAGCCCTTTTTGGGGGCCTTTCCCTGGGGGGTGGACGAAGGTGATGTTGGCACAGCCCGCATTGATTCGGGAAATAGCTACACTCGGTCGCGTTGATCGGGTGCGACTATCAGTGACAGCCGGTGAACCGACTCGGAGTGAGAGGTACGGCCATGGCGAGCCCCATCGGCACCCCCGGCGCGACCGGCGGGACGGACATCCCGGGGCGGGGAGGCGCCGCCGGAGTGACGGGTTCGCCCCTCGGCAGGGCGGGGTCCGTCGGCCGGGCGGGCGGCAAGGGCGGCGGCCGCCGCAGTCCCAGCTTCGCGCAGCTGCGCGCCTTCACCGCCGTGGCCGAGCATCTGCACTTCCGCGACGCGGCCGCCGCGATCGGCATGAGCCAGCCCGCGTTGTCCGGCGCGGTCTCCGCCCTGGAGGAGATCCTCGGGGTGACCCTGCTGGAGCGTACGACCCGCAAGGTGCTCCTGTCGCCCGCCGGTGAGCGTCTCGCCGTACGCGCCAAGGCGGTGCTGGACGAGGTCGGCGCGCTGCTGGAGGAGGCGGAGGCCGTGCGCGCGCCGTTCACCGGAGCGCTGCGCCTCGGCGTCATCCCCACCGTCGCCCCCTACCTCCTGCCCACCGTCCTGCGGCTCGTCCACGACCGCTACCCCGACCTCGACCTCCAGGTCCACGAGGAGCAGACGGCCAGCCTGCTGGAGGGCCTCACGGCCGGACGGCTCGACCTGCTGCTGCTCGCCGTCCCCCTCGGCATGCCCGGTGTCGTCGAACTCCCGCTGTTCGACGAGGACTTCGTACTGGTGACCCCGCTCGACCACTGGCTCGGCGGCCGGGAGGGCATTTCGCGCGAGGCACTGCGCGAACTCCGACTGCTGCTGCTCGACGAGGGGCACTGCCTGCGCGACCAGGCCCTGGACATCTGCCGCGAGGCCGGACGCGCGGACGCCCCCGTCACCACCACCGCCGCCGGCCTGTCGACCCTCGTCCAGCTGGTCGCCGGCGGCCTCGGCGTGACCCTGCTGCCGCGCACCGCCGTCAAGGTGGAGACGACCCGCAGCAACCAGCTCCTCACCGGGTACTTCGCGGATCCGGCGCCCACCCGGCGGATCGCGCTCGCGATGCGGGCGGGCGCCGCGCGGGGCACCGAGTACCAGGAACTGGCGGAGGCCCTGCGCGAGGCGCTACGCCCTCTGCCCGTACGGGTGTTGGGCGCGGAGGCCTGAACTGCCGTACATAGTCGGTCAATCGAACGACCGATGAAGTCCTTCGGCAGGCGGGATATTTCAACTTCCGTCAGGTAGTGCGACTCTCGCCGGGATATCCGCCCCCGGCTGATACACATACCCCCTCAGGGTGACTCGTCAGGCGTCTGTGCGAAGTGCCGGAAGTTCCAAGGGGAGTGATGTCGGGCGTTCGGGATTCCCTTGGCAGGGTCGGATACGACCTGCTGTCGCGCGCGCTGAACGAATGCCAGGGCGTGCGGGCGACGGGAAAACTGCGGGTGTCCGGAAAGCCCGGGGGAGTCTTCCATCTCCGCGACGGCTGTGTCGTCGCCGTCGAGAGTCCGGGTGCCCCCGGTCCCGAGGCGCGGCTGCTGCGCTCCGGCCGTATCAGCGGTGAGCAGTGGGCCGAACTGCTCCGCGAGGCCGGCGGCACCCGCTGGCCGGAGGCGGGACTGATCGCGCACGGTTACGCGGGGGCCGCGCAGCTCCGGGTCGTCTGCATGATGGCGATGCAGGACGCGGCGTTCGCCGTCGTGGCCGGCGATGTGGAGGCGTGCGACCCGCTGGACGCCGCCTTCGAGCCGTACGCGCCGGTCGCCCTCGGTGAGGCGCCGGGGCGGTTGCTGCAGGACGCGGCGAGGAAGCTCGCGGCCGTCGCCGCCCTGCCGCAGCCCGTACGACCGGACCGGGAACGCCCCGTGCCCGCCGCGGTGCCGGACGGGATACGCGAGCAACTGCCTCCCCCGCAGAAGGAGTTACTGGCCCACGCCGACGGCCGCCGGACCGCCCGTGACATCGCCTTCGCGACCGGCCTCGGCGCCTACACCGTGACGGTGGGGATGGCCCGGATGCTCGGCGAGGGTCTGCTGGAACTGCCGGAGGAGCCCGAGTCCGCCGCCCCCGTCACCGTGCGGGACCTGCCGACCGGAGCGCTCCGGCAGCGGCCGTCCGGCGCCCCGCCCGCGATGGACCCCACGGTGTTCTCGGCCCTGTCCTCCGTGGTGGCGACCGGCCGGCCCCCGGCACCGGAGCCCCGCCCGGCCCCCGGCCCGGATCCCGGGGCGAGCGCTCCGTTTCTGCCCCGCAGAGAGCCCGGCGCGCATGCTCCGTCCCTGCCCCGCCGTGAACCCGGCGCGAGCGGAATCACCGAAACGCTCGCCCCCGAAAGGACCGGGGCGAGCTGGAAAGGATTCTTCCGACTTCGGCACCGGATCTGGACCCCGGACTCCGGTACGTGAAACCGCATGCCTGCAATCGATCGAATGCGCACAATCATCAGGGAGTTCATTACATGAATCACGATTCATTGGCCAGGGAAATGAGAGGGCTCCGGGAACAGGTGCCCGGAATCACCGATACGGCGGTGGCGGCGGCCGACGGAATGCTCATCGCGGCCGACACCGCCGACACCATCGACCCGGAGAGCCTCGCCGCGATCGCCGCCGCCGGCCTCGGCATCGCGCGCCGCGCGACCGCGGTGACCGGCCGGGGCGCGTTCCGGCAGACCGTGACCTACGGCAGCCAGGGTCTCGCGGCCTTCTACGCGGTCGGCGACACCGCTTTGATGATCGTCCTCGGCGACGAGGGCATCGACCTCGAACGGCTCCACGAACACACCCGGCCGGCCCTCGGCCGTATCGGATCGATCCTCACCGGGACCGACCCGGACCCCGACCCGCTCGCCGGGACCCCGACCGCATCCGACGCGCCCGTCGGCGCCGTGACCGAGACCGCGACCGAAGGGGTATGACGACATGGCCAGCAAGCGAATGACGACGGGGTTCTCCGACCAGATCATAGGACTGGTCAAATCACTGCGCACCGACGCGCCGGACTGCGTCGCCTCCGGAGCGGTCGACATGTCGACCGGAATGCTGCTGGCGTACGAGACCGTCGACAACCATCCCCCGGAGGTCCTGGACCTGCTCGCGGGCGCGACCCTCGACCTGTTCCAGGGGCGCACGGTCCAGATGATCGAGGACGTCTTCAAGGAACGCCGCGGCATCGAGTCCGACTCGCACTTCTTCCAGGAGATCCTGGTCAACAGCGACAACCTGACCCATCTGTTCGTGCGCATGAACGAGCAGCAGGACGTGGTCGCCGTGGTCGTCTGCCGCAAGGCGGTCAACGTGGGCATGCTCTTCGCGCAGGTCCGGCGTGTGGTGCGGGAGTACAGCATCTGAACCCCGAACGCGAGCCGGTGGCCCTCCCCGGGCGGGGAGAGCCACCGGCGGCGGCAGGCGAAGCGGACGGCGTCCCGCGCGGACCGTCCGGCTACTCCGTACGCAGTCCGTCCGGCCGCATCAGCCGGATCAGCGGCGGCAGGCTGAGCAGGGTCACCAGGAGGACGACTCCCGCGCCGATACCGGTCATCGACAGCACGCTCGCCCAGTCCACGGTCACCGAGGTGCCCGTCATCTTGAGCAGGACCGTGCCGAGGGTGAGTCCCACGGCCATCGCGAGGCCGAGCCCCAGGGCGATCGGGATCGCGGTCTGCCACAGCACCGACAGGCTCAGCGTGCGGCGCCGGGTGCCGAAGGCGACCAGCGCCGACAGCAGCTTCCTGCGCTCGCGCAGCTGCTCCAGCTGGGAGATCAGCAGGCTCGCGCCGATCAGCATGAGGACGCAGGTCGCGCCGACGGACAGGCCTGTCCGGATGGACGTGAACTTCTGGGACTGGGTCGTCGCCGTCCAGGAGCTGGCGTCGGCCAGCGGCCCGATCCTCGCCGCGCTGTTGCGGACCAGTTCACGGACGTCCGGCACCGACTCGTCGAGCTGGAGATAGACCGTTCCGCGCACGGTGGACGCGGCCGGCCCGGAGAGCGCGCCGGGCGTGAAGAGGAAGCCGCCGCGCTCGTCGCCCGAGGGGTCCTTGCGCGATCCGGCCGGCTTGACGCCCTTCGGCACCGTCCAGACGATCTCCTTGCCCCTGGCGGTGGGACCGTAGGACGGGTCGATGTAGAGCTTGGCGCCGGGCTTGTCGAACTTCGCGGTGCTCGTGTCCCACTCGACGCCCTCCACCGCGAAGACGTCGCCGTCCTTGCAGGAGGGCAGCTCGGCCGCCTCGCGCAGGGCCGCGCAGTCGCCGACCGTCGCGGTCGACTCGTTCGCGGGTTCGTCGCGCCTGTCGCCCACGTCGGTCCGCCCCAGGGCGGTCGTGTGCGTGACGCCCTTCGTCCCGGACAACTGCCGGACGGCCTGGCCCAGCGAGACCCCGGCCGGCACCTCGACGGCCATCTGGGCCCGCGTGAGGTCGTTCTTGTTGACCTTGGTGTAGTCGTTGTCGACCCCGGCGAACAGCATCTGAAGGGCTATCGCGCCGGCCACCGCCACCGCGATGCCGTTCACCAGACGGGCCGCCGAGCCGCTGCTCAACTGGAGCCTGCGGACGGCCAGTTGCCAGGCGACGCCACCGGAGTTCAGCCGGGCCACCACCGCCTCGACCACCCAGGGCAGCAGCGCGGTGATCCCGACCAGCAGCAGCAGGACACCGCCGATGACGAGGTACTGGTTGAAGTTCCCGTTGGACCGCCCCTGCCCGATCATCGGGTACAGCATCGCGAGGCCGCCCAGCGGCAGCAGCAGCCGCCACCACAGCCGGCGCCGCGAGGGCCGCGCCGTGCGCACCACGCCGAGCGGTTCGATGACGACACCGCGCAGCGCGAGGAGCGTCACCGCGACCGCGGCGGCCGGGACCGCGAGCGCCACCAGCGCCACCAGGGCGGGTGCCGGATCGAGGTCGCCCGGGAAGACGCTGATCCTGAAGACCATGACCAGGCCCGCGATCTGACGTCCGATCAGGAAGAATCCGGCGCCGAGGACCAGCCCGACCAGCGCTCCGGCCAGCGCCTCACCGGCCGCGATCCGCCGGGCCATCCGCCCGTCCGCGCCGACCAGCCGCAGCGCCGCCAGCCGCCGGTCGCGCCGCTCGCCGCCGAACCGTACGGCCGCGGCGATGAAGACGCCGACCGGCATCAGCAGCACCACGAAGACGATCAGTACGAGCAGCAGCAGGACGGGGTCCATCGGCTCGGACCGGTCGGCCGAGCCGAACGTGTCGATGCGTTCCGTCCGGCCGGTGCTCGTGCCGGTCGCGCTCAGGTCGTCGGCGCCCGCGTAGTAGGCGAGTTCGTGCGGACCGACGAGACCGCTGTCGGCGATCGTGCCGCTGACCCGGTGACCGAGCCTTTCGCGCAGGAGCCTGCCGTCCGCGGACTTCAGCAGCCGGTCGAGAGCGGGCGAGACGACCATGTCACCGGCCGCGGGGAAAGCGGACACACCCGGCGGCAACGGCGCCCGGGAGCCCTCGGGTTCGACCAGCCGGCCGCGTACGTCCTCGTCGCGGAAGACGGTGTCCGCGTTCGCGACGATCAGCGTACGGTCCGACTTCTTCTTGACCGTCGAGCTGTACGTCATGTCGTTGCGGGCGCTCTCCCGGTCGTGCCGGGAGGCCAGCGCGCTCGGGAGCGCCGTGGTGAGCAGCAGCAGCGCCACCCCGAGCCCGACCCCGAGGGCCGTCAGCAGGACCCGCACCCACGCCTCACGGCCCCCGGTCACCGCGAACCTGGCGCCCATGGCGAGGTCGCGGGACCACTGGCGGACACTCATACGATCCGCTCCATGTCCCTGGATTTGCCGTCCCGTACGACGATCTCGCGGTCCGAGTACGCGGCCACGCGCGCCTCGTGCGTGACGAGTACGACGGCGGCGTTCGTCGAGCGGGCCGCGTCGGTCAGCAGCTCCATCACGCGTTCGCCGTTGAGGGAGTCGAGCGCGCCGGTCGGCTCGTCGGCGAACAGCACCCGCGGGCTCGTGACCAGCGAACGGGCGACCGCCACGCGCTGCCCCTGACCGCCGGAGACCTCACCGGGCCGCTTGCCCGAGAGGTCGTCGACCTCCAGCCGTTCCATCCACGACAGCGCGGTGCGCTCGGCCTCCTTGCGGCCCGTGCCGTTCAGCCGCAGCGGCAGCGCGACGTTCTCGACACAGCTCAACTCCGGTACGAGCTGGCCGAACTGGAAGACGAACCCGAACTCCGAGCGGCGCAGCGCACTGCGCTGGGCGTCGTTCATCGTCGCCATCTCGCGGCCGTTGTACGTGATCGAGCCCGCGTCGGGAGTCACGATCCCGGCCAGACAGTGGAGCAGGGTGGACTTGCCGGAACCGGAGGGACCCATCACGGCGACGACCTCGCCGGGGTGGATGGAGAACGCGGCGCCGTCCAGCGCGGTGGTCGGGCCGTACGTCTTGCGCAGCTCCGACGCTATGAGCAGGGAACCCGGAGGGGGCGTGATCGTGGTCATCGGGCCGTCACCGCCTCGGCGAGTTTGTCGAGGCGCGCGGCGGCCAGTTCCAGCCACCGCAGATCGGCCTCCAGATGGAAGAGGGCGTGGTCGCAGATCAGCTGATCCGCCAGGTCGCCCTTGCGCTTGCGTTCGGTGAGCATGCGCATCATCCGCAGATGCTCCGAACGCTGGGTGTCGAGGAGCTCGCTCGCGTCGCGGTGGGTCAGCAGGGCGAGGACGACCTTCGTGTACAGGGTCGACTGGAGGTACGGCTCGGGCGTCTCCGGCGTCGCGAGCCAGCGCTGTACGTCGGTGATCCCGGCTTCGGTGATCGCGTACCGCTTGCGCTCGGGGCCGTCGCCCGCCTCGATCCCGTCGATCTCGACGAGCCCGTTCTTCAGCAGCCGCGACATCGTCGAGTAGACCTGGCCGTAGTGCAGTGGCCGGTCGTGACCGAACTTCTCGTCGAAGGCCCGCTTCAGGTCGTAACCGTGGCGCGGCCCGGACTCCAGGAGCCCTAGGAGGGTGTGACCGATGGACATGCGAAGCACTCTACACACGGCGTATACATCGCGTGTATACGCGCCGCGTATAGGTCGCAGGAGAGACGCCTGAGAGGGGGAGAACCCGCTGGCCACGGCCGATTGTCACGGTTCTGGAACTGGCCCGCCCGGCGTTCGGGGGCGAGGTGCGCGGGCCGAACAAGGGTGGTGGCAGGGGAGCGCCGGCGCGGAATGCCGTCCCCCGCCTACTCCTCCCAGTCCTCCGGCTCCCCGGGAACAGGCGGTCGTCCCCGGCGGGGAATCGGAGCCGCGCCGCCGGGCAGGCGCCCCGACTCGGCGAGCGCGCGGCGCAGCAGGAACTCGATCTGCCCGTTGGCCGAGCGCAGTTCGTCGCCCGCCCAACGGGCCAGGGCCTCGTACACCAGCGGATCGAGCCGCAGCAGCACCTGCTTGCGCTGCGGCGGCTGCCGGCGCGGCGGGTTTTCCTCCGCGGGAGCCGTCACTGGTGGAACCCCGGGTTCGGCGGGACTCCCACCGCGCCGACGGCGCGCGGGGCGGCGCCGAGGAGCGGTCCGAGGGGACCGGGAAGCGGCACGAGCCCCCCGCCGATGCCGTGCGCGGCGAACTCCCGTACGCGCGTCGCCGACGGGTCGGGCGCGTCGCCGGGTGTCCCTGCGGCGGATACGCCCGGGGCGGGTGAGGAGTCGTGGGAGGCGTGTGGCGACCAGGGTGACGGCAAGGAGGGTCCCCCTCTCGTACGGCATGGCTTCCGTATATCTAACTGATATCACTTTACCGGTCATGGCAACCTTCCGCCCCTCCTGCTCGTCGGATTCAGTGAGTCGGGTGCGTATGGCGTGCTGATTGTCACGTCCGGAAAAGACCGGATCAGCTGCCCTTTGTCATAGCGCGCGGTGTTAGCTTTCTGAGCTGACCTGACCGACGAACTTGTGTGCCACACGAGAAAGAAGCGGAGCGGATCGACCCATGGGACGAGCTGAAGAGAGACGAGCGCGGCAGGCGCAGGGCCGCCGCGCGGCGCCCCAGCGCTCGTCGGGGCATGAGTCCGCGGACCCCGGATCCGGCGCGAAGGCGGGCGGCAAGGCCCGCCGCACCGGTATACGCCGGTTCGTGAACTGGAAGTCGATCCTCGGGACCTTCCTCGGCTTCTGCCTGCTCGGCATGGTCGGCTTCGTCGTGCTCTACATGGTCGTGTCCGTGCCCGAGGGCAACGCGGCCGCCAAGCGGCAGAGCAACATCTACAAGTACAGCGACGGCTCGATGCTCGCGCGCACCGGCAAGGTCAACCGCGAGATCGTCGACCTGTCCAAGGTGCCCAAGAGCGTCCAGAAGACCTTCGTCGCCGCCGAGAACAAGACCTTCTACAAGGACTCGGGCGTCGACCTCAAGGGCACCGCCCGCGGTCTGATCAACACCCTCTCCGGCAAGGGCAAGCAGGGTGGTTCGACGATCACCCAGCAGTACGTCAAGAACTACTACCTCAGCCAGGACCAGACCGTCACGCGCAAGCTGAAGGAAATGGTCATCTCGCTGAAGCTGGACCGCCAGAAGTCCAAGGACGACATCCTCGCGGGCTACATCAACACCAGCTACTACGGCCGCAACGCGTACGGCATCCAGGCGGCGGCGCAGGCCTACTACCGCGTCGACGCGAGCGACCTCAAGGTCGAGCAGGGCGCCTACCTCGCCTCGCTGCTCCAGGCTCCGAGCCAGTACGACTGGGCGGTCGCCTCGAAGACCGGCAAGAAGCTGGTCGTGGCCCGCTGGAACTACACCCTCGACAACATGGTCCAGCAGGGCTGGCTCGACGCGGGCAAGCGCGCGGCCATGAAGTTCCCGGTCCCGAAGGACCCCACGGGCGCCCCGGGCATGGAGGGCCAGACCGGCTATCTGGTGGAGGCGGCCAACAACGAGCTGGCCAAGCAGCTCGTCACCCAGGGCACCGCGGGCGACCTGAGCGTCGCCCACGCCATGGTCGACGCGGGCGGCTGGACCGTCACGCTCAACGTGGACAAGAAGAAGCAGGCCATGCTGCTGAACACCGTCAAGCAGCAGCTCACCAGCAAGCTGGACCCGAAGAAGCGCAAGGTCGACGCCAACATGCAGGCCGGTGCCGTCTCGGTCGACCCCAAGACCGGCAAGGTCCTCGCGATGTACGGCGGCAAGGACTACTTCAAGCACTACTTCAACAACTCGACGCGCCGTGACTACCAGGCCGCCTCGACGTTCAAGCCGATGATCCTCGCGGCCGCCCTCGCCGAGGAGGCCAAGACGCACTCCGGCCAGCCGATCACCGCGAACACGATCTACGACGGCACCAACCGCCGTCCCGTCGTCGGCAGCGACATCGGCTTCGCGCCGCCGAACGAGGACGAGCACAGCTACGGCCCCGTCACCGTGCAGACCGCGATGAACAAGTCCATCAACTCCGTCTTCGCGCAGATGGGCGTCGACGTCGGCATGGACGAGGTGCTGAAGGTCGCGGGCAAGCTCGGCATGAACACCAAGGGCCTCCAGGCGGTGCCCGCGCAGACCCTCGGCTCCATGGGCGCGAGCCCGCTGGAGATGGCGGGCGCGTACGCCACGCTCGACAACCACGGCAAGAAGGTCACCCCGGCGATCGTCGCCTCGGCCGAGCACAAGGACCGTACGGTCACGATGCCGGACCCGATCGGCACCCAGGTCATCAGCGAGGAGGCCGCCGACACGGTCACCTCGGTGCTGACCGGCGTGGTCGACGACGGTACGGCCCGCGTCTCGGTGCGGGAGAACCCTTCCCGTGACGGCCAGCAGGTCGCAGGCAAGACCGGTACGTCCGACAACAACAAGTCGGCCTGGTTCACCGGCTACACGCCGAAACTGGTCACCTCGGTCCTGCTGTTCGGCGAGGACGCGAAGACCCACAGCCAGGTCTCCATGAAGGGTGCCACGGGCCTCTACCTGGAGGGCGGCCGTGTCAACGGCGGTGGCTACCCGGCGAAGATATGGGCGGCGTACACCTTCGAGGCGATGGCCGGCCAGGTCAGCAAGTTCGACCTGAACACCACGACGGGCGCGGCGGTGGCGCCGACCGAGACTCCCACCCCCACCCAGACACCGTCCAGCACACCGTCCCCGACCCCGACCACCGAGGCGCCGTCGTCGGAGCCGCCGACCACCAGCAGCCCGCCGACCCCCACGACCCAGCCGCCCACGACCCAGCCGACGACGACGAGCCCGTCCACACCGACGAGCTCACCGACCGACGGCGTCCCGGACAATCCGTTCGACCAGACGGGTCAGTAGCGCCCGAGCGCACGGAAGGAGGGGGCACCCGGAACTCCGGGTGCCCCCTCCTTCCGTGCCCGGGGTGCGCGGCCTCTCGTGCCCGAAGTGCCCGGCGCCGGGCCGGTTCAGCCGCCGTCGACGCCGTGCGCGATCCGGTCGCCGGTCTCCTTGTCCACGTTGCGCCAGTACTGGACGGCGCGGTCCAGGACCGGGCGGGTCACACCGGCCTTGAGGTGGCCGCTCACGTTGTCCACCAGCCGGTCCCGGGCCGCGTCGTCGAGGACCTGGCGGACCATCGTGCCCGCCTGGCCCCAGTCGTCGTCCGCGCGGTGCGGCTTGTACGCCTCGCGCACCAGCTCACCGGCGGTCTGCCAGCTCGCGGGGTCACCGAACCGCCCGTAGTCGGCCGCCGGGCCGCCGTAGGAGTTCGGCGCGTAGGGACGGGCCGCCTTCGACGGCTCGTAGCGCATCGGACCGTCCTTGGCGTACGAGTTCACCGGGGCGTGCGGCCGGTTGGGCGGCAGCTGGGCGTAGTTGGGGCCGATCCGGTACCGGTGGGTGTCGGGGTACGAGAACAGCCGGCCCAGCAGCATCTTGTCCGGCGAGGGCCCGATGCCCGGCACCAGGTTCGAGGGCTCGAAGGCGGCCTGCTCGATGTGGACGAAGTAGTCCTCGGGATTCCTGTCCAGCACCATGCGGCCCACGTCGATCAGCGGGTAGTCCCCGTGCGGCCAGACCTTCGTCAGGTCGAACGGGTTGAACCGGTAGTCCGCCGCGTCCTCGAACGGCATGATCTGGACCTTCAGCGTCCAGCTCGGCGCGTTCCCGGACGTGATCGACTCGTACAGATCCCGGCGGTGGACGTCCGGGTCCGTCCCGGCCAGCTCGTCGGCCTCGGCCTGGGTGAGGAACTCGATGCCCTGGTCGGTCTTGAAGTGGTACTTCACCCAGAACCGCTCACCGCCGCCGTTGATCCACATGTAGGTGTGGGAGCCGTAGCCGTTCATGGTGCGGTACGTCTTCGGGATGCCCCGGTCGCCCATCAGCCAGGTCACCTGGTGCGCCGACTCGGGCGAGAGGGTCCAGAAGTCCCACTGCATGTCGTGGTCGCGCAGCCCCGTCACCGGATGGCGCTTCTGCGAGCGGATGAAGTCCTGGAACTTGATCGTGTCGCGGACGAAGAACACCGGGGTGTTGTTGCCCACCAGGTCGTAATTGCCGTGCTCGGTGTAGAACTTCAGCGCGAAGCCGCGGGGGTCGCGCCAGGTGTCGGGCGAGCCCTGCTCGCCGGCGACGGTCGAGAACCGGGCCAGCATCTCGGTGCGCCTGCCCGGCTGGAAGAGGTCGGCCCGGGTGAACTGGCTGACGTCGTTGGTGACTTCGAAGAATCCGTACGCGCCACTTCCCTTGGCGTGCACCACCCGCTCGGGCACCCGCTCCCGGTTGAACTGCGCCATCTTCTCGATGAGGTAGTGGTCCTGGAGCAGGATCGGGCCGTCGGGGCCGACGGTGAGCGAGTGTTCGTCGCTCTCCACCGGAATCCCGACGTTGTTCGTGGTGTACGGAGCCTTCCGGGATGCCTGCGTCACGAGCGTCCTCCCGTCGGAGTCGAGGTCGTCAGGTCGCTTCGCCCACCCCAGCAGTCAACGCCGCCGACACCATGTCGGCAACATGGGGACGGGGCCGGCACCGACACGTGCGGCGTCGGCATCGGTACCGGCACCAGCACGGTGCGGCGGCGGTACCGTCCGGCACCGGCAGAGTCCGGTACCGGCACGGTTCAGCGCGCACAGTCAGGCACCGGCAGGGCCCGGCACGGTTCAGCGCCGAGAGCGGTCCGGCACCGGTTCGGTGCCGACAGCGGCCCGGCACCGGTTCAGCGTCGGCCCGCCGGGGCGGGAACGGACGGGTACCCGGTCAGTTCCGGTTCAACTCGAACCAGACGACCTTTCCCGTACTCAGCCGGGTCGCCCCCCACCGCCGTGCCAGCCGGTTCACCAGGAACAGCCCGCGGCCGCCCTCGTCCGTGGCCCGCGCCTGCCGCAGCCGCGGAAGCTGCGGCACGTCGTCACCGACCTCGCAGCGCAGCACGTCCGTCCGCAGCAGCCGCAGCGTCACCGGCCGTGACGCGTACCGCACCGCGTTCGTCACGACCTCGCTGACCAGCAGCTCCACGGAGTCGGTCATGTCCTCCATGCCCCAGCGGGCCAGTGCCCGCCGGGCGAGGCGCCGGGCCCGGCCCGGCGCCGCGTCCTCCGGCTCCAGGAACCAGTACGCGACATCGCTCGGCGCGATCCCGTCGAACCGCGCCGCGAGCAGCGCGATGTCGTCGTCCCGGTCACCCGGGCCGAGCATGTCCAGCACCTCGTCGCACAGCGCTTCCAGCGGCGGCGGATGATCGGGTCCGGTCAGCGCCGCGACCGCCGCGAGCTTCTCCCGCAGCTGCTCTATCCCGGTCCAGACGTCCCGGAGCCGCGACTCGACCAGGCCGTCGGTGTACAGCAGCAGCGTCGCCCCGGCGGGCGCGTCCAGCTCCACCGCCTCGAAATCGACCCCGCCCACACCGATGGGGGCACCCGGCGGCACCCGCAGCACCTCGGCCCGCCCGCCCAGATGCAGCAGCACCGGCGGCGGATGGCCCGCGTTGGCGATGGTGATCCGGTGCGACACCGGGTCGTAGACCGCGTACAGGCAGGTCGCCATGCGGTCGGTGCCGAGCCGCTGCGCCTGCTCGTCCAGATGGTGCAGCACCTCCTGCGGCGGCAGATCGAGCCCCGCCAAGGTCTGCGCCGTCGTCCGCAGCTGGCCCATGATCGCCGCCGACGTCATGGAGTGGCCCATGACGTCACCGACGACCAGGGCGACCCGGCTGCCGGGCAGCGGGATCGCGTCGTACCAGTCGCCGCCCACCCGCGCCGTCTCCGCGGCCGGCAGATAGCGGGACGCGAGCCGTACGCCCGTGGGCCGCGGCAGCGTCTCGGGCAGCATCGTGCGCTGGAGCTCGTCGGCGATGTACGCCTCACGGCCGTACAGCACCGCCTTGTCGATACCGAGCGCGCTGTGCGTGGCGAGCTGCGCGGCGACCAGCAGATCGTCCGCCTCGAAGGCGAGCCGCTCCGGACGGCGCAGGAACAGCGCCGCCCCGATCACCCGGCGCCGGCCGCGCAGCGGGGCGAGGATCGCGCGCTGCCCGCTCGGCACCGGCAGATCGTCGCCGAGCAGCTCGGGCAGCGCGGCGCGCGCGGCGGGCGCGTCCGCGAACACCGGCCGCACCCCGCGCAGCACCTCGGCGAGCGCGCCGCCGGGGCGCACCTCGCACAGCTCGGCCGTCATCGCCGACAGCTCACTGGGCTCCGGCCGCAGCACGGACAGGAAACCACTCTCGGTGTCCCGTTCCTCGGGAATCCGGTCCGTGCGCCGCAGCCGCAGCACGAGAGGCCCCGTCGGCCGCTCGTCGCCGACCGGCAGCGGGTCGCGCAGATAGACGAGGATCGCGTCCGAGAAGGTCGGCACGGTGGCCCGGCACAGCCCCATCACGATCTCGTCGAGGTCGATGCCCCGGGCGATCCGCCGGGTCGCGGCGCCCACGAAGCGCAGCCGGTCCCCGTCCCGCCGCATCGGCATCGGGCCGCCCTGCGGCAACGTCTGCCCGGAACGGCGCTCCTTGCCGCCGGAGGTCCGCGAGACCCGGTCCTGCTCGGCGTCCGGCTGGATCGGGATGCCCTCAGGCGCGGGCCGGGGGCGGTGCGGATCCGGCTCGGTCGCCGAGGGCTGCGAGTGCTCCGGGCCGGGCCCGGAGGACGCGGGCGAGGGCACGTCAGTGCCCGAGGACGCGGACATGCCGGCGTCGGCGGGCACCTTGCCGCCGGCCTTGCCGCGCTTGCCGCGCGGCGACGCCGTACCCGAACTCCTCGGGGCGTCGCCCGTGCGGGCCTGTACCGGTAACGCTCCGGAACCCGGCAGCTGGGACGGCTGCTCCGGGGTACGCAGGAGCGCCCCGCGAGGGTCCGCGGGGGCGGGCGGCCGGCCGGCGCCGCTCTGCCGGCGCTCGTGCGAGGTGGGGTGCTCCGTCACGCGTGTCGAATCCATCCGTCCGGGGCTGCGCGCCGTGCGCGCAGTTCGTCCCGCAGCCCCGATACCCGGAATGTGTGCCCCAGGAACGGATTCTGCGTGTCGTCAGGGCCGGGACCGACCGCGACAGCGGCCGTCGCCCGGCACGGTACGGCCCGCGGGCGGCCGGAAACGGCCCGCGCCGACAGGAGGGCGGTGGCCGAAGCCCCCGCCCGCACGGCCGTCGTGGCGAGCCCGCGCGGTGCGGCCGATACCTGGCCGACCACGCCGCCGTACGCCTCGTACCCCTCGCTCACGTCCTGCCGCCCCTCGGTGACATATGGTCAAGCCCGGCTCATCCTGCGGGAGTTGTTGCTGCCGTGCGCCCTTGCGGAAGACGATCCTACGGTTGTACCACGGGGGCGCATCAAGGGTCTCATGA
Organism: Streptomyces sp. NPDC042002; assembly: GCF_055588305.1. Classification (NCBI taxonomy): domain Bacteria; kingdom Bacillati; phylum Actinomycetota; class Actinomycetes; order Kitasatosporales; family Streptomycetaceae; genus Streptomyces; species Streptomyces sp. NPDC042002. The sequence goes on from NZ_JBVJCT010000003.1 coordinate 37,576, forward strand.
GGACACGTGCGCGGGCGTACGGTCCCAGTCATCCGGCAGAGCGGGAACCGGCCAGCCCGGATCGGGCCTCCAGTGCTGCCACCCGTCCGAGAACGGCGCGCCCCAGGCGCGGATCACCTCCACCGCGGACCACCCCGCTTCCCGCACCCGTGCCGCCAGTTGAGCATCCATCAGACCGGCCCGCTGCGCCATGGCGAATTCGTCCTCGTCGAGCCAGCGCCAACTCCGGTCCGGGTGGACCGAGATGTCGAGGAAGTGATCCTCGGAGTCCACTCCGCCCGCCCAACGGGCCAGCGGAGCCTCCAGGTTCACGTACCAGTTCTTGAAACGCCAGCCCTGGTCCCAGAACAGCCAAACCGACCACGGGTCGCCGGGCCGCGCCAGCTTCAGCACCCCGGTCCCGAACCACTGGTCGCGCCGCACCGCGCGAGGCTTCGTGTAGCGCGACTCCAGCGGCTCTCCATGAACCGGCGAACCGTCGGCGAGCACCGGCTTCACACACTCCGTGCCCGGCGCCATCCACACCGCGAGGAGCTCGGCGTCGTCCCGCACGACCGTCACGGGACGGCAGATGTGGACGCGCTCGCCGGCGTTCTCCCGGTACCGCCACAGGATCTGGCTCCCGGGCTTCCAGTGCGCCCCCGGCCCGCCCGCTTCCGCTCGTGTCACCGCTCCACCCTCTGCCATGACCAGATATTAGGTGTCCCACGCATACGACGCTGCGGCACCCGTCACGGTTCGCGCCATCGGCGAACTGCTGTTACGGAGCTGTCATCAGGCGTTTCTCCAAGGATGCGGCCCGTTACGGGTGCGTCATCCGCAGGACATCCAACGCCTCGTCCAACTGCTCAAGGGTCAGGTCCCCGCGCTCCACGTACCCCGACTCCAGCACCACCCGGCGAATCGTCTTGCGCTCCGCCAGCGCCTTCTTCGCGACCTTGGCGGCCTCCTCGTACCCGATGTACTTGTTCAGCGGTGTCACCACGGACGGCGACGACTCCGCGTACTCACGGGCCCGCTCGCGGTGCGCGACGATCCCGTCGACCGTGCGGTCGGCGAGCAGCCGCGTGACGTTCGCGAGGAGCCGCACCGACTCCAGGACGTTCTTGGCGATCACCGGCAGCATCACGTTGAGCTCGAAGTTCCCGGCCGCGCCCGCGACGGCGACGGTCGCGTCGTTGCCCATCACCTGGGCGGCGACCATCAGCACCGCCTCGGGAAGGACCGGGTTCACCTTGCCCGGCATGATCGAGGACCCCGGCTGGAGGTCCGGGAGGCTGATCTCGGCCAGTCCGGTGCGCGGCCCGGACGCCATCCACCGCAGATCGTTCGCGATCTTGGTCAGTCCGACGGCGATGGTCCGCAGCTGCCCGCTCGTCTCCACGATCCCGTCGCGCGCCCCCTGCGCCTCGAAGTGGTCGCGGGCCTCCGTCAGCGGCAGCCCGGTCGCCCGCGCCACCGCCGCGATCACCGCGGCGGAGAACCCGGGCGGCGTGTTGATCCCCGTGCCCACGGCCGTCCCGCCGAGCGGGAGTTCGGCCAGCCGCGGCAGCGAGGCCCGAAGCCGCTCGACCCCGTACCGCACCTGGGCCGCGTACCCGCCGAACTCCTGGCCGAGCGTCACCGGCGTCGCGTCCATGAGGTGGGTGCGCCCGGACTTCACCACATCGGCGAACTCCTCCGACTTGCGGCCGAGCGAGGCGGCGAGATGCTCCAGCGCGGGCACGAGATCGTGGGTCACGGCGGCGGTCGCGGCGATGTGGATGGAGGACGGGAACACGTCGTTGCTCGACTGCGACGCGTTCACCTGGTCATTGGGGTGGACGTCCCGGCCGAGACGCTCGGTGGCGAGCGTGGCGATGACCTCGTTGGCGTTCATGTTGGAGGACGTCCCGGAACCCGTCTGGAAGACGTCGACCGGGAAGTGCGCGTCCCAGCGCCCCTCGGCGACCTCCGCGGCCACCTCCTGGATCGCCTCCGCGACATCCTTGCCGATCACACCCAGCTCGCCGTTCACCTTCGCGGCGGCCGCCTTGATCCGGGCGAGGGCCTCGATGTGCGCGCGCTCCAGGCGCTGCCCCGAGACCGGGAAGTTCTCCACGGCGCGCTGCGTCTGCGCCCGCCACTTCGCCTCCGCGGGCACCCGCACCTCGCCCATGGAGTCATGCTCGATCCGGTACGCGCCTTCGCCCTGGCCATCTGTCATCGGTGACACCTCCATGGGGGACAGCGTCCCGGAGCCCACGGGTGTTCCCGCCCGGCACGCACGAAGCGGTTCCTCCGGGCGGGCCGGCGCCGTGCGGCCGGGGACGACCGAACGGCCGCCCGGTCGGCGGCCGTTCACCCGGCTCGTACGACGTCCGTACGTACGGGGCTCCCCGTACGGCGTCCCGCGCGCCTCACCCGTACGGCGTCCCGCGGAAGGGGTACGCCGTACGGGCCCGCACTACGCCAGTCCCGGGCCCCGCACCGGGATCGTCGTGAAGGTCGGCGCCGGAGCGGGATCCTGGAAGAAGTCGTTGCCCTTGTCGTCGACGACGACGAAGGCCGGGAAGTCCTCGACCTCGATCTTCCAGACGGCCTCCATGCCGAGCTCCTCGTACTCGACGACCTCGACCTTCTTGATGCAGTCCTGGGCGAGGCGGGCGGCCGGGCCGCCGATGGAGCCGAGGTAGAAGCCGCCGTGCGTGTCACAGGCGTCCGTGACCTGCTTGCTGCGGTTGCCCTTGGCCAGCATCACCTTGGAGCCGCCCGCCGCCTGGAACTGCTCGACGTAGGAGTCCATGCGGCCGGCGGTCGTCGGGCCGAAGGAGCCGGACGCGTAGCCCTCGGGCGTCTTGGCCGGGCCCGCGTAGTACACCGGGTGGTCCTTCAGGTACTGCGGCATCTCCTCGCCCGCGTCCAGCCGCTCCTTGATCTTGGCGTGCGCGATGTCGCGCGCCACCACGAGCGGGCCGGAGAGCGAGAGGCGGGTCTTGACCGGGTACTTCGTCAGCGCGGCGAGGATGTCGTCCATCGGCTGGTTGAGGTCGATCTTCACGACGTCGCCGGCCTCGTCGAGATGCTCGTCCGTGGTCTCCGGCAGGAAGCGCGCGGGGTCGGTCTCCAGCTGCTCCAGGAAGACGCCCTCGGCGGTGATCTTCGCGACGGCCTGGCGGTCGGCCGAGCAGGAGACGGCGATGGCGACCGGGCAGGACGCGCCGTGGCGGGGCAGGCGCACCACGCGTACGTCGTGGCAGAAGTACTTGCCGCCGAACTGCGCGCCGATGCCGATCTTCTGGGTCAGCTCGAAGACCTTCTCCTCCAGCTCCTTGTCCCGGAAGCCGTGCCCGAGCTCGGAGCCCTCGGACGGGATCTCGTCCAGGTAGTGCGCGGAGGCGTACTTCGCGGTCTTCAGCGCGTACTCCGCGCTCGTGCCGCCGACGACGATCGCCAGGTGGTACGGCGGGCAGGCGGCCGTCCCGAGGGAGCGGATCTTCTCCTCCAGGAACTTCATCATGGAGCCCTCGTTGAGGACCGCCTTCGTCTCCTGGTAGAGGAACGACTTGTTGGCGGAGCCGCCGCCCTTGGCCATGAACAGGAACTTGTAGGCGCCGCCGTCGGTGGCGTACAGCTCGATCTGCGCCGGCAGGTTCGAGCCCGTGTTCTTCTCGTCCCACATGGTCAGCGGGGCCATCTGCGAATAGCGCAGGTTCAGGTTCAGGTAGGCGTCGTAGATGCCGCGCGAGAGGGCCGCCTCGTCGCCGCCCTCGGTGAGCACGTTCTGGCCGCGCTTGCCCATGACGATCGCGGTGCCGGTGTCCTGGCACATGGGCAGGACGCCCGCGGCCGCGATGTTCGCGTTCTTCAGCAGGTCCAGCGCCACGAACTTGTCGTTCGCCGAGGCCTCCGGGTCGTCGATGATGCGGCGCAGCTGGGCGAGGTGCGCGGGCCGCAGGTAGTGCTGGATGTCGTGGATGGCCTCCGTGGCGAGCTTGCGCAGCGCCTCCGGCTCCACCTTGAGGAACGTGCGCCCGTCGGCCTCGAAGGTGGAGACACCCTCGGAGGTCACCAGCCGGTACGGGGTGGTGTCCTCTCCCTGGGGGAGCAGATCGGTGTACGCGAACTCAGGCATCTCGGCCCATTCCTCACTCGACAGACAGCTTTGGGGCTCGTTCGCCTCGGGCGCGCCCCTTCGGCTCACTCGCCGGAGGCCGGCCGTCATCGGCAGCGTCCACCAGCGTAGAACCTGACGCGGGCGCCGATGCTGTGAGGTAAGGCTCAGTTCGGGCGCCGGACCGACGGCCCGGACGGACGGCGGGTTTTCCGCACGGGCGGCGGGAGAGGGGTAGTCGCGATCTATCGCGTTTGGGTACGCTGTGGTCGTGGACCTTCAAAAGAGCCCCGACGCGACCCCCGCCACGGCGGCGAAGCCGGCCGAGCTGCGTGCCTCCGACGCCGACCGCGACCGGATCACCGACATCCTGCGCGAGGCCGTCGCCGAGGGCCGTCTGACCGCGGAGGAGCACGCCGAGCGGGTGGAGGGCGTGCTGGCCACCAAGACGGTGGGTGAGCTCGACCGGTTCGTCCGGGACCTGCCCGCCGCCCACACCGGCCGCGCGACCTCCGCGTACGCCTCCGCGCCCAACCGGCCCGCCCAGGGCGCGATCCCGGTGGAGGCCGACGAGAACGTGGTGGCGGTGTTCAGCTCCGCCGTCCGCAAGGGCCGCTGGCGGGCGGGCCGGCGCATCCACGCGTACTCGGTCTTCGGCAATGTCGAGATCGACCTGAGCGAGGCGATCTTCGAGTACCAGCAGGTCGTGATCAAGGCGATCTCGGTCTTCGGCAACGTCGAGATCTTCGTCCCGGAGAATGTGTCGCTGCGGGGCAGCGGCGGGGGCGTGCTGGGCAACTTCGAGGTGGACACGCTGGATTCGGGCGACCCCGACGCGCCCGTGGTCTACATCGACGGCCTCGCCGTCCTGGGGAACGTCGAGGCGAGACCCAAGCGCGGCAAGCTGATCTCGGACATCCTCGACCGGGTCACGAGCCGGGTCAACGAGCGGGTGGCGGACCGTCTTGACCGGAGTTTGCGCAAGCACCTGGACCGTTGACGCCTGTGAACGCGCGGACGGCGGACGCGGGGCGGTCCGGCGCGGGGTGGTTCGGTGACGAACGATCGATCATGCCCGAGAACGGCCGGGCTTCGGAACGCAGTGCATAGGCGCGCGCACAGCGGGTAGGGCTTGCTGCATCGTCTCTTGGAGGGTGCTGTGGAACTTTCCGCGGTGCCCGGCACGCTCGCGAAGCCGTCGTCAGGAGTAGACCGTGCTGCAACCGCCGCATCAGTCCCTGCAGGTAGCTGCCGTTCCGGCCCAGCGGGCGCCAGTGCGGGACAGGGATCAGGAAGCGCCATGGCACACGGAGGCGGTGTGCCGGCGCGACGAAGCCGGCCTGTTCTTCGCCCCCTCCAAGGAGCCGACCGCTTCCCGGCTCTCCCGTGAGGAGGCCGCCAAGCGCGTCTGCGGCCGCTGCCCGGTCATGGTCGAGTGCCGCGAACACGCGTTGCTGCAACCCGAGCCGTACGGCGTCTGGGGCGGCCTCACCGCCGCCGAGCGCCGCGTCGTGCTCGCGCGGCGCCGCCGCCGCGACCTGGAACTCAAGAAGACCGCCCGCGGCACGATAGCCCAGGCCGGCTGACCCACCCGGGGCAGCCGAGCCGACCCCCCGCGCGAAAGCCGGCCGGCCCCGCGCGGGGGCAGCCGAGCCGACCCCGCATGTGAAGCCGGCCGCCCCACTCGCGTGGGCCGACTGTCCACACGCGTGTGGACACCGGGCACGAAGGCGGGCCTCGACGCCCACTGACCCGCCCGCACACGGCTGCCGGGCCGACTCGCGCGCCCCGAAGCCGGCTGGCCGCGCGCGGGGCTCCCGGGCTGACGTACGCGCGAGGAGCCCGGCCGGCTCACCCGCGGGGAAGCCGTCTGGAACGTGAGGGTGGAGCCGGCCCGACTTGCCCGCGGGGAAGCGCACCGGCGCGCGGGTGTGGAAGCCGGGCCTGCCTGCCTGCTGGGGCTCGGTCGGCGTGAGCGTGGAAAAGGGCGCCCCTCCGCACAAGGGGCGCCCCTTCGCGCCTCGCGGCGCCCGGCCCCGTTCGGCCGGCGGTCCTACTTGGCGCGATCGAAGTCGATCGCGCTGTACGCGCGCAGCTTGCTCAGCCGGTGCTCCGACGTGATCTGGCGGACCGTCCCCGACTTGGACCGCATCACGATCGACTCGGTCGTCGCGGTCTCGGAGCGGTAGCGCACGCCGCGCAGCAGCTCGCCGTCGGTGATTCCGGTCGCGACGAAGAAGACGTTCTCACCGGAGACCAGGTCGCTCGTGGTCAGGACGCGGTCGAGGTCGTGCCCGGCGTCGACCGCCCGCTGCCGCTCCTCGTCGTCCTTGGGCCACAGCTTGCCCTGGATGGTGCCGCCCAGGCACTTGACGGCGCAGGCCGAGATGATGCCCTCGGGCGTGCCGCCGATGCCGAGCAGCAGGTCGATGCCGGTGCCCTCGCGCAGCGCGAGAATGGAGCCCGCGACATCGCCGTCGGAGATCAGCTTGATGCGCGCGCCGGTCTCCCGGATCTCCTTGATGATCCCGTCGTGGCGCGGCCGGTCGAGGATGACGACGGTGACGTCCTCGGGCGTGACCCGCTTGGCCTTGGCGACCCGGCGGATGTTCACCGACACGGGCGCGTTGATGTCGACGAAGTCGGCGGCCTCCGGGCCGGTGACGAGCTTGTCCATGTAGAAGACCGCGGACGGGTCGAACATGGTGCCGCGGTCGGCGGCGGCCAGCACGGCGATCGCGTTCGTCATGCCCTTGGCGGTGAGCGTGGTTCCGTCGATCGGGTCGACGGCGATGTCGCACTCGGGGCCGGTCCCGTCGCCCACGCGCTCCCCGTTGAAGAGCATCGGGGCCTCGTCCTTCTCCCCCTCGCCGATGACGACGACGCCGTTCATCGAGACGGTGGAGACGAGGGTGCGCATGGCCCGGACGGCGGCGCCGTCGGCGCCGTTCTTGTCGCCGCGGCCGACCCAGCGGCCCGCGGCCATCGCGGCGGCCTCGGTGACACGGACGAGTTCGAGGGCGAGGTTCCGGTCGGGGGCTTCCGACGGGACTTCGAGTTCGGAGGGCAGATGATGCTCGGTCATCGAGACGCACCTTTCTGATACGACGACGGCCGGATGAGGGTGATGTCCCGACTCTATCGCCAGGCTTACAAAATGAGCAGGGGGGCCCACGGATGAGCAGGCCAGGGCACCTGAGACGATAGGTCCGTGGCAGGTATGAAAGGCAAGCAGTCGGTCCGGGACATGATTCTTTCCCTGGGCCTCATCGGGCTCATGGCGGGCGTTATCTACATCTTCATCCCGCATGACGACTCCAAGCCCGATCTCCAGCGTGTCGACTTCCAGGTCGAGCTGCTGACGGCTCGCCGCGCGGCGAGCTATCCCGTGGCGGCGCCCGAGGGCCTGCCCTCGGCGTGGAAGGCGACCTCGGTGCGCTACGACGGCAGCGAGTTCGACGCCTGGCATCTGGGCTTCCAGGCTCCCGACGGTCAGTACGTGGCGGTCGAGCAGTCCACTCAGCGGCCCGCCGTGTTCATCGACACGGCGAGCCAGGGCGCGCGGCAGACGAAGGCCACCCAGCGCATCGGCGACCGGACCTGGCGGCGCTACGCGGGCGACCACTACGACGCCCTCGTCCTGGAGGGCAAGGGCTCCACGACCGTGGTGACCGGCACGGGGTCGTTCGGCACGCTGGTGAAGATGGCGCAGGCACTGAAGACGTCGTAGACCGAGGTCGTCGATCCCGCACACGATCGTTGGTCCCGCGTGCAACGAGAAGGGCCCCCGGCCGTAGGTAGCCGGGGGCCCTTCTCATGCGGGTGCGGGGTCGAACAGTGGTGCCGGTGGAGCCGCTGGTCAGACGGTCGTGATGACCTGGTCGGCGTCCAGGCGCGGGCCGCGCGGGAACCAGGCGTCCTCGCCCGGCTTGCCGATGTTGACGATCATCAGCGGGGTGTGGTCGTCGTCCAGGAACTCCTTCTGGACGCCGGCGAGGTCGGCACCGGTCATCGGGCCCGCGGCGAGACCGGCGGCACGGACGCCGATGATGAAGTACGCGGCCTGGAGGGCGGCGTTCATCGCGGCGCTGCCCTCGCGGACCGGGCGCTCGGAGAAGAAGAGGTCCTTGGCGGCGGGGAAGTGGGGCATGAGCGTCGGCAGTTCCTCGTGGAACTCGTTGTCCGCGGCGAGGATCGCGACCAGCGGGGCGGCGGCGGTCTTCGCCCGGTTGCCCTCGGCGAGGTGCTGCACGAGGCGCTCACGGGCCTCGGGGGAGCGGACCAGGGTGATGCGCAGCGGCGACTGGTTGAAGGCGGTCGGGCCGTACTTGACCAGGTCGTAGATCGCCTGCACCTGCTCGTCGGTCACCGGCTCGTCGGTGAACGTGTTGGCCGTGCGGGCCTCGCGGAACAGCAGGTCCTGAGCGGTGGGGTCAAGGACGAGAGACATGAGGAACCTTCTCGGTATGTGCGGTGGATCCCGGGAGGATCTGTTGGCGAGTACGACAGTACGACGAAGAGGTTTAAAGTTCAACCAAAAACGGGGCGTCGTGATCCGCTTCACAGACACGGGATCGGAAAAGGGAGGCTGTCGCGGCCGTTACGCGGAGCCGCTGGATACCTGGATACTCGGAGCCGCTGGTTACGCGGAGCGGAGCCGCCGCTTACTCGGAGCCGGTGTCCTTTTCCTGCGGCTCCTCCTCGGCCAGGGCCGCGTCCAGGCGGGCCCGGGCGCCCTCCAGCCAGCGCCGGCACACCTTGGCCAGCTCCTCGCCCCGCTCCCAGAGCGCCAGGGACTCCTCCAGGGTCGTACCGCCCGCCTCCAGGCGGCGTACGACCTCGATCAGCTCGTCCCGTGCCTGCTCGTACCCGAGCGCCTCGTCCACCTTGCTGGTCATGCGCCCACCCTATGCATCGACTCGAACCGTGAACTCACCCTCGGCGACCCGCGCCCGCAGCGTCTCGTCCGCCGCCACCTCGGCCGGGTCCCGGACCACGGAGCCGTCGTCCTTCTGCAGCACCGCGTACCCCCGCTGGAGGGTCGCCGCGGGGGAGAGGGCCACCACGCGCGCGTGGGTGTGCGTCAGCTCCGAGTCCGCGCGGTCCAGGAGATGCCCGACGGTGCGCCGGCCCCGGTCGAGCAGGGCGGCGACCTGGTCCGCCCGCTCGTCGATCATCCGGTGCGGATCCTCCATCGAGGGCCGGGTCAGCGTGTGCGCGAGGCCGCGCTCCTCGCGGTCGACGAACGACCGCACGCACCGCCGCGCCCGGTCCCTCAGGAACCGCACCCGCTCGTACTCCTCGCCGACGTCCGGCACGACCTTCTTGGCGGCGTCGGTCGGGGTGGACGCCCGCAGGTCGGCCACATGGTCGAGCAGCGGGTTGTCGGGCTCGTGTCCGATGGCCGACACGACGGGCGTACGGCAGGCCGCGACCGCCCGGACGAGCTGCTCGTCGGAGAACGGCAGCAGATCCTCCACGCTGCCGCCGCCGCGCGCCACGACGATCACGTCGACCTCGTCGAGCGCGTCCAGCTCCTTCACCGCCTGCACGACCTGCGGTACGGCGTGGACGCCCTGCACGGCGACATTGCGCACCTCGAAGCGGACGGCGGGCCAGCGGCGCCGCGCGTTCTCCAGCACGTCCCGCTCGGCCGCCGAAGCGCGCCCGCACACCAGCCCGATGAGCTGCGGCAGGAACGGCAGCGCCTTCTTGCGGTCGGCCGCGAACAGTCCCTCGGCCGCCAGCGACTTCTTCAGCTGCTCAAGACGGGCGAGGAGCTCGCCCACGCCCACCGGCTTGATCTCGACGGCCCGCAGGGACAGCTGCCCGCGCGGCGCGTACCACTCCGGCTTCGCGTGGACCACCACCCGGGCGCCCTCGCTCACCACGTCGGCGACCGCGTCGAAGACCTGCCGGTAGCAGGTCACGCCCACCGAGATGTCGTACGACGGGTCGCGCAGCGTCAGGAAGACGACGCCCGCGCCGGGGCGCCGCGACAGCTGGGTGATCTGCCCCTCGACCCAGACGGCGCCGAGCCGGTCGATCCATCCCCCGATGAGCCGTGACACCTCTCCGACGGGCAGCGGAGCGTCCGCGGACGTGTTGAGAGCCATGCGCCCGAGCGTAGTGGCCACCACCGACAACGCCCGCACGCCCGGCACGAGCCGGATGGGACCGGCCCCGGTGGCGCCGGCCGTCCCGAGCACCTCTCCGAGGAGGCGATCCCTGGCCTGCCGGGCGCGGCCTTACGATGGGGGCATGACTGCTTCGCCTGGCCGCCGTGTCCTGCTCGCCGCCCCCCGTGGCTACTGCGCCGGCGTGGACCGTGCCGTGATCGCCGTCGAGAAGGCCCTGGAGCAGTACGGGGCCCCGATCTATGTCCGACACGAGATCGTCCACAACAAGTACGTCGTGCAGACCCTGGAGAAGAAGGGCGCGATCTTCGTCGAGCGGACGGCGGAGGTCCCCGAGGGGTCCATCGTCATGTTCTCGGCGCACGGCGTGTCCCCCGTCGTCCACGACGAGGCCGCCGCGGGCAAGCTCGCCACGATCGACGCGACCTGCCCGCTGGTCACCAAGGTCCACAAGGAAGCCGTCCGCTTCGCGGGCGAGGACTTCGACATCCTCCTCATCGGGCACGAGGGCCACGAAGAGGTCATCGGCACCTCCGGAGAGGCACCCGACCACATCACCCTGGTCGACGGCCCCGAGGATGTCGCCAAGGTCGAGGTCCGTGACCCCTCCAGGGTGGTCTGGCTCTCCCAGACCACCCTCTCGGTCGACGAGACCATGGAGACGGTCGACGCCCTGAAGGAGAAGTTCCCGCTGCTCATCTCCCCGCCGAGCGACGACATCTGCTACGCCACGCAGAACCGCCAGCTCGCCGTGAAGCAGATGGGCGCGGAGGCCGAACTGGTCATCGTCGTCGGATCGCGCAACTCCTCCAACTCCGTGCGCCTGGTCGAGGTCGCCAAGCTCGCCGGTTCCCGCGCGGCGTACCTCGTGGACTTCGCCGACGAGATCGACGAGGCGTGGCTGGAGGGCGTGAGCACGGTCGGCGTCACCTCCGGCGCCTCCGTCCCCGAGATCCTCGTGGAGCAGGTCCTGGAGTTCCTGTCCGAGCGCGGCTTCGAGGACGTGGAGATCGTCAAGGCCGCCGAGGAGTCCATCACCTTCTCGCTCCCCAAGGAGCTGCGCCGCGATCTGCGTGCCGAGGCCGCCGCTCTGGTGGAGCAGCGCACCGGTGGTACGCCCGGGAAGTGACGGTCAGTCGTACGACGTAACGTGGGTCCATGAAGATCTTCGGTGTGGACATTGGCGGATCCGGGATCAAGGGTGCCCCTGTGGACCTTGATCGCGGGGACCTGGCGGAGGAGCGTTTCAAGGTGCTCACTCCGCACCCTGCGACGCCCGACGCGGTGGCCGACGGCGTCAAGGACGTCATCGGCCACTTCGGCTGGACCGGCCCGGTGGGCATCACCTTCCCGGGCGTGGTGACCGGCGGTTCCACCATCCGTACGGCGGCCAACGTCGACAAGGCCTGGATCGACACCGACGCGCGCGCCTTGCTCGGCGACCGGCTGGGCGGCCTGCCCGTGACCGTGCTGAACGACGCGGACGCGGCGGGCGTCGCCGAGATGGAGTTCGGGGCGGGGAAGGGCCGCCGGGGCACGGTCATCCTGCTCACCTTCGGCACCGGCATCGGCAGCGCCCTGTTCATCGACGGCGAACTGGTCCCGAACACCGAGCTGGGGCACCTGGAGCTGAACGGCCACGACGCGGAGACGCGCGCGTCCACCAAGGCCAAGGACGACAACGAACTGACCTGGGAGCACTGGGCGCGCCGCGTCACCAAGTACCTCGCCCATGTCGAGATGCTCTTCTCCCCGGAACTCTTCATCATCGGCGGCGGCGTCAGCCGCAAGGCCGAGAAGTTCCTGCCGCTGATCGAGGACATCAAGGCGGAGATCGTCCCGGCGCAGCTCCAGAACAACGCGGGGATCGTGGGCGCGGCGATGCGAGCCGCGCAGCTCGCTCAGTAGCGGCCGACGGCGGTCACGCCGCCGCCCGCGAGGGTGCGGGTGGCGGCGGTACGGGGGTCAGCGGGCCTGCCGGTCGGGCGGCAGGCCGCGCGTCGCCGCCCGCCGCTGGGCGGCCCTGCGGTTCATCAGGCGGACCCTGCGGACGGTCACGACGAGGCCCGCGACCAGTGTCCCGCCGTACAGCCAGCCGGCCTGGAGGGCGAGGCCGGTGACCAGGCCCATGAGGCGGCCGTCGACGCCGCCCCCGCTGTCGTCGGTGATCGGCAGCAGCCCGAAGGTGAAGGCGATCGGCACGACCACGGGGGCGGTCATCAGGTCGCCGGGCCGCACCCACAGCGCGGTCAGCACGCACACCGGCAGGAACAGCACCCCGTAGACCGTCGCCGACCCGTCGAACAGCAGGTGGTCGAGGCAGGCCAGCGCGAACATCGACGCGCCGCAGAACAGTCCGCCGCCGAGCCCGGTCAGCCGGGGACGCGACGTCCGGCGCGTCTCCCGTACCCCGGCGGGCGCGGGACGCCGCGCCACCGGGGCGTCCCGTCGGACACCGCCGCCCGCGGCCCGCCCGGCCTGTGCCGGAACGGGTGCGCCGCGTCGCGGTCTGTACTGGGGGGGACGCGTCCTGTGTTGCTCCACTGGACCAACTTAGGTCGTTTTATGTGTGGAATGGCTCATCGGACACGCCGGAGACCAGCCGAAGGCGAGGCCGTGGAAAGAGCTTGGCCATGCGTTCGATACCTCGCGGGCCGGGGCCGGGTCACGCCGTAGACTGGTGGATCGGCCCGCTCTCCTGGAGGGCCTTTCGCCCATCCTCTCGTACGGGAAGTCGCAACGTGTCGCTCACGATCGGAATCGTCGGTCTGCCCAATGTCGGCAAGTCGACCATGTTCAACGCCCTGACCAAGAACGACGTGCTCGCGGCCAACTACCCGTTCGCCACGATCGAGCCGAACGTCGGCGTGGTCGGCGTCCCCGACGCCCGTCTCACCAAGCTGGCCGAGATCTTCTCCTCGCAGAAGATCCTCCCGGCGACCGTCGACTTCGTCGACATCGCGGGCATCGTGAAGGGTGCCTCGGAGGGTGAGGGCCTGGGCAACAAGTTCCTCGCGAACATCCGCGAGTCGGACGCGATCTGCCAGGTCATCCGCGCGTTCAAGGACGAGAACGTCGTGCACGTCGACGGCAAGGTCTCGCCCAAGGACGACATCGAGACGATCAACACCGAGCTGATCCTCGCCGACCTCCAGACGATCGAGAAGGTCCTGCCGCGCCTCCAGAGGGAGTCGCGCATCAAGAAGGACATCGGCCCGAAGGTCGCGGCGGTCGAGGCGGCCCAGGCGATCCTGGAGCGGGGCGACACCCTCTTCTCCGCGGGCATCGTGCAGGGCTCCGGCAACGAGGAGCTGCTGCACGACCTGCACCTGCTCACCACCAAGCCGTTCCTCTACGTCTTCAACGTGGACGAGGACGAGCTGGTCGACGACAACTTCAAGGCCGAGCAGAGCGCCCTGGTCGCCCCCGCCGAGGCGATCTTCCTCAACGCCAAGCTGGAGGCGGACCTCGCCGAGCTCGACGAGGAGGACGCGAGGGAGCTCCTGGAGTCGGTCGGCGTCGAGGAACCGGGCATGGCCACCCTGGCCCGCGTCGGCTTCAACACCCTCGGCCTGCAGACCTACCTGACGGCAGGCCCCAAGGAATCCCGCGCCTGGACGATCAAGAAGGGCGCCACCGCCCCCGAGGCCGCCGGTGTCATCCACACCGACTTCCAGAAGGGCTTCATCAAGGCCGAGGTCATCTCCTTCGCCGACCTGGTGGAAATGGGCTCGGTCGCCGAGGCCCGCGCCAAGGGCAAGGCCCGCATGGAGGGCAAGGAGTACGTCATGCAGGACGGGGACGTGGTGGAGTTCCGCTTCAACGTGTGAGCGGATGAAATAACACCACGTCGCTGATGTGGCAAACAAGCAGATCAGAAGGGGCCGGGCTCTCAAGAGCCCGGCCCCTTCGCCCATACCGTGCTGGTTCGGTGCTGGATTTTCTGATGATTAGTCACCTCTGCTGGGCCCTGAGGATGGAACCGCACGAACGGGATCGGTAGTCACGGGCGCGTGCACGACCTGTTTTCAAAACCGGTGCTCCCCGACTGGGGTTTTCTCGCGCTGGTCGTTCTGATCCTTGCTCAAGATATTGCCGGGCCTGAAGTTGCTCGGTTCCACATGCTGTGGGATGAAGCGGCAATTGGAGAGCAGAAGGATGTGTCCAGCGATAGTACTGAAGGCGCTAGGACGGCTGACGCTACCGATGGAACACCGGCTTCCTGGGGTGACGACGTAACTCGTGCGTTTGCAGATCATGAAGATGCTGTAAAGCAGGCAGCTTCGGCTCACGCTACTCAGCCGATAAACTCTTCGAGGAGACCATGGGCGCCACCCCTTGCGGCTTCCCTGGGCGCCAGAAGGAATCTAGGGCGCTGCCGGTACTTCTTGTACGTCGATGCCGGCATGCCAACGTTCGCCGAAGCGATCGCTGCCATGGGCCTCGCGCCGAACACGCGCGAGACGCTGCGCAAGAACTTCATGCGGCCTGAAAATTTCTCTCTCAGTATGCTGCACAAGTTTGTTGGAGCACTGTCGGAAATGGCGCCTTATCAGGATCCCGAGCACATGGTTCCTGTCATCACGGCGCTTTGGAACAGCGCTCAGTGGGAACGGAGTAGTGAGACGGAACGGCGCCCGCATGTAGGTGTGGAAGGCTAAAGGTTTGCCTCTGCTGGGCCTGTGCTGGATGTTCAGACGCTGGATCAGTCGGGATCAGGTGTCGTAAACGGTGGAGCGATGCCCGACGTGGACGACCCACACCACGAGCTCTCCCTTGTCGATCGTGTAGACGACCCGGTAGTCGCCGACCCGCAGTCGACGGCGTTCTGGCTGTGACACGAGTGCGGTGGTGTTAAAGCCGAGGGGGTCACTCTCCAGTTCGGTCAGTTTGGTCAGGATGCGTAGGGCCATGTCGCGAGGGATCTTCCGGAGCTCGGCCTGTGCCTCTGGCCGGAAGACGGTTCGGTATTCACTCACCGCGCGCCAGCGTCTCCCTCATGATGTCCTCGATCGGGATGCCCGGTGCCGGGTTGGCCATGCGTTCGTCGATGATCCGGTTGATCTCGCGTTCTTCCCATTCCTGGTACTTGCGCAGCACCTCGATGGAGACGACGGCGGCAATCTGCTTGCCCCGTCGGGTGATCACGGTGGGCATGTCATCTCGATCGGCGCGCTCCACGACCTCGGCTAGGTGCGCACGTACGTCGCGGATGGACTCTATGGGCAGTGGCTGCGTCATGCGCTCAAGTGTACCGAGTGTGCAATGTGTACACAACTTGCTCCGGGTGGAGCGGGTTGTGCCGTGCTGGATGAGCTGGGTAACTCGTTACCGTGCTGGATAGGTGTTGGACAGCCACTTCCAGTACTGCGTTTACGCAGGTGGGAGCTCTGTACCGCAGATTCCGCTTCAACGTCTGACGTTCCGTCAGGGGAATGGGTGCCGGTCGATGAGGTCACTGGTGGGGTGTGTTCATGCGGCCTCGATGAGGTCGGAGCGGACGGCGAAGCCGAGGACGTCGGCCTGCCGGGTGATGCGGCGCACGGCGTGCTCGGGGCCGTACTTGGTGTGGTAGTCGCCCCCGAGGCCGGTGCAGGGGACGCTGTCGGTGAGGATGTGCCAGACGGCGGTCAGCATGGAATGTTCGAGGGCGACCAGGGCTTTCTTCTTGCCCAGGCGGGGCGCGAGCCGGTGGTGACGGGCGCCGAGGTAGGTCTTCTCCTCGGTGCGCGAGGCGGCCATCGCGGCGGTTCCCCGTGGGGCGTCGAGCCATCGGTTGCCGTGGCGTCGTCTGGTGGAGTGACCTACGCCGAAGGGGATCTCGGCACGCGCAGAGGCGTTGGGCGAACGTCATGACGGTGGCCGTCGCCGTCCCTGTGACCGTGCCCCCGCGGATCCGGCACATCGTGCCGCCCCGCCAGGAGTTCCTGGAGGCGGACCTTCGCTGCGACGACCGGTTCGCGGAGGCGTGATTCACGGAGGTGGGCTCGGCGTTGTTTGGCGGGGGTGTAGCGCCAGCGGGACCAGGGAGCCTCGGGGCGGCTCAGGCGGATCGCGCCGATGATCAGGAGCGGGAGGCAGAAGACGCCCAGCAGACCCGTCCAGTGCTTGCCCTTGAGCAGTGTGATCACGGCGAGTGCGAGGGAGCCCACCACCCCGGCCGCGAGGCCCGCGCCGCCACCGGCGAAGCCGTACAGGCCCAGCGGGCGTAGCCCGGTCAGCACCATGCCGCTGAGCGCGACCGCCGCGAACACCGCGTCGATCGAGGTGCGGCCGCGCTCCGTCCAGTACACGTCCTCCAGGTGCAGGATCAGCGCGAACTCGTCCAGGACGAGACCGCAGCCCACTCCGAAGAGGAGCGCGAGCGCGGCCCGCCACAACAGCATGCTGTCCGGTACGGCGAGCCCGCCGATGCCGGCGGTCACCATGAACACCACGCCGAACACGATGTGGTGGACGTGCAGTCCGCCGAGCCGTACGTTCCCCGGCCACCAGCGTGCTCCCGCCCGGATCAGCCGTACGCTCACCCGGATCCCGACGAAGGCGGCGAGCAGTCCGATGAGGAAGGCGAACAGCGGCAGCCGCCCGGTGGCCACGATGTGCGCGTCGAACCACGGCGGGGGCGGTGCCATCAGGTGCCCGAGCGGTAGAGGTGTTCGGGCCGCCCGCTGTCGCCGTAGCGCAGGGTGAGTTGCAGTCTGCCGCTCTCCGTGAGGACCTTGAGGTAGCGCTGCGCGGTGGAGCGGCTGATCCGTGCCCGGTCGGACACCTCCTGGGCGGAGATGTGCCGCTCGGCCCCGTACTCCTCGACGATCTGTGAGACCAGCGCGGACGTGCGCTCCGAGAAGCCCTTGGGCATGGTTTGTTCGCTCTCGGGCCTGCGCAGCGCACCGAGCATGCGGTCGATGCGGGCCTGGTCCATCTCCGTGCCGTCGTCGATGGTGGAGCGCAGCTGCGCGTACGCCTCCAGCTTGTCGCGCAGGCCCTCGCTGGTGAAGGGCTTGACCAGGTAATGCAGTACGCCGGCGCGCAGCGCCTCGTGCACGGAGCCGGGCCGGCGGTCCGCGGTGACCATGATGACGTCGATGTCGTGGCCCTGGCGGCGCAGCCGGCGGGTCAGCGACAGGCCGCTCTCGTTGGGCAGGTGCTGATCGAGGAGGATCAGGTCGATTCCGCCGCGCTCGACGGCGGCGAGAGCGGGCGCGGCACTGTGCGCGATGCCAGAGACCCGGAATCCCGGTACTTCGGAGACGTAATGAGCATTGATCTTGGCTACGTAGAAGTCGTCGTCGACGACCAGGACATCGATCACGTCGTGTTCCTCCGTTTGCTGTGCGGCTGCGCGGGTGCCTGCCGACCGCCTTCCGGCCCGGTCGTGTCCTCCTGGGCGGGGGGGGGGGGGGCCCCCCCCCCCGCCCCCCCCCGCAGCCCGGCGAGCAAGAGCAACGCGCTCCCTGTCTCGCCTGGTCCCTTCCAATTGCTTCCCTCCCCCCCCGACACCTTCGGGC
>NZ_JBVJCT010000003.1:55323-179423 GCF_055588305.1 Streptomyces sp. NPDC042002
TGCTCCCTATCCGTCGCTCGTGTTGCGTTTCGTTTTTTGCTGGGCGCCTCCGCGTCTTCCCTCCGCCCTCCTTCTTTCCTTTTCTCCCCCCCCCCCCCGCCCCCGGCCCCCCCCCCCCCCCCGCCCAGGAGCGGCATCCGGACGGTGAAGACAGCGCCGCCCCCGTTCCGGCCGCCCACCTCGACCGTGCCGCCGTATTGCCCGGCGATGTCGAGTACGAGCGCGAGACCCTCGCCCCGGGGCCGTACGCCGGTGCGCCGTTTCGTGGAGAAGCCCCGGCCGAAGATCCACTCGCGCAGGTCCCCGGCGACGCCGGGGCCGTTGTCGGTGACGCCGAGTTCCACTTCGTCGCCGGTCTCACGGAAGGACACCTCGATCCAGGGGGCGGGGGTGCCGAAGCAGCCCACGGCGTCCATGGCGTTGTCGATGAGGTTGCCGAGCACGGTGATGATCTCGCCGGACCGTTCGGGATGGCAGCCCAGTGAGGAGCGCGGGCCCAGTCGCAGGGTGATGCCGCGCTTCCCGGCAGCCATGGTCTTGCCGACCAACTGGGCGCGGATCAGCGGGTCTTCGACGCACCTCATGACATTCGCGACCTCGGCGAGCGGGACGCCCGGGGAGGCGGCGAGCAGTTCGGGGCGCTTCTCGGCGTGCCGGGCTAATTCCATCAGGCCATGCAGGGTGTGCAGCGCGTTGCGCCGCTCGTGCCGCCGGATACGGGGGTCGGCCAGATAGCGGCCGTCGCCGGGTGCGTCCAGCAGCGCGTGCTCCATGGACACCAGGAACGCTTCGCTCCGGCCGTGCGAGGACGGCGCCGCGCCTCCGGGGAGGGACGGCGTACTGGTATCTCGGCCCGGTCGTGCGGCTTTTGGCTGCGGGGCGGCTGGAAGAAGGTGGTGGATCACGTGGAACAGCCTTCCTGTGATGCTTGAACCGCGTGAGGTGGGTTCTATTGGATCCAGAAGGCCAGCGGCTCAGCAAGATCCGGAGGGTAACGAGATCTTGGCGAGATCACGCTGACCGACCGGGAAGCTGCTGGGGAAATGCGGACATCAGTGACCGAAGCCCTGGTGGTTCGTACATCTGCGGGCGCGGGGAGTGGCCGGATGTGTCGATTCGGCCGGCAGGGAAAGCAGTGATCACGACATCCGGGATGTGGTGAGTGCCGCATCGCGTGCTCGATCGCGGCGTGGGCGGCACCCGTTGGATTTACGCGGTAAACGAGGTGAACGCTGTCTTCGGGGTCAAGTCCGTTTGCGCCCACAAAGGCTGTGCGGCCCGGCCCATGGCCTAGCCTCCACCACGAACGCCCAGTGATACGACAGGAAGCCGATCCGTGCTGACCCGTATTCTCCCGCCGCCCGGTCCTGCCCGGATGCTCACCTTCATCACCATGGTGATGAGCCTGGGGCAAGGGCTGTGGATGGCGATCAACGCGATCTACGCGGTGACGATGGTCCACCTCACGCCGGGGCAACTCGGCCTCAGCTTGGGTATATCGGCTGCCCTGGTGCTCGTCTCCAGCATCCCGCTCGGCCATCTCGCGGACCGGGCCGGGCCGCGCACCATACAGATGTGGTCCTTCCTGGCGCTGGCCCCGCTGACCGCGGCGCTGCTGCTCGTCGAGGGCTTCTGGTCGTATCTGATCGTCACCTCGGTGCAGGGCTTCGCCTACCGGGCCGCCAACAACGCCCGCAAGGCGATGATCGCGGCGAACGTCCCGCAGAAGAACCGCGCCCATGTGATGGCGTACATCCGGGCCGCCCTCAACGTGACCATCGCGATCGGCGCCTGTCTCTCCGGCCTCGTCATCGCCTGGGGCGAGCGCGTCGGTTACCAGGGCGCGATCCTTTTCACGGCCCTCTGCTTTCTCGCCACCGGGCTGCTCTCCGCGAAGGAGGCGCCGGTGCCGGCCTCGGCGGGCGCGCCCTTCGCGGTGCTGCGCGACGCGTCGTTCCTGATGTTCACCGCCCTGGACGGGCTGCTCGTCACGCACGCCCTGCTGCTCGACCTCGTACTGCCGCTGTGGGTGATCCACCACACCGACGCCCCGCGCTGGATGAGCGCGGTCATCCTGCTGGTCAACACCGGTTTCGTGGTGGCCTTCCAGACCAGGGCAGCGCGCGGCACCGACGACACGAGGTCCGCCGCCTGGGCGAGTCTGCAGGGCGCGGGCTGTGTGGCGGCCGCCTGCCTGGTGTTCGCCCTGACCAGCGGTACGGGGGTCATCGCGGCCGTGGTCCTGCTGGTGGTCGGCGCCCTGCTGCACGCGCTCGGCGAGATCCGGCAGGCCGCGGGCAGCTGGACCATTGCCTTCGACCTCGCGCCCGACAACGCCCAGGGCCAGTACCAGGGCACGTACAAGATGGGCGGCGACATCGGCAAGATGTTCGCCCCCGCCGTCTTCGCCTGGCTGATCATCGACCACGGCACCATCGGCTGGATCGTCCTGGCCGTGTCGTACGCCCTCCTGGGTGCCGCCATGCCGGCGGTCGTGGCCCGTGGCGTACGCAGCCGGGCGGGATCGTCGACCGCCGAGCCCGCCGAGCCCGCCGAGCCCGCCGAGCCCGCCGAGCCCGCCGAGCCCGCCGAGCCCGCCGAGCCCGCCGAGTCCGTCGCCGGCTGATCAGGCGGCGTGCCGTGCGGGCCCCCACCCGTTCCTTCCCGAGCACCGAGGTTGATCTATGACCTGCACCATTGCCCCCCGGAGCGTGAATCTCCAAGGCGTTTGCCTGGTGGACGAGCGGCACGGCTGGGCCGTCGGCGACGGAGGCATGATCCTCGCCACCGACGACGGCGGCTTCCGGTGGCACGCCCAGGGCGGCACCGACAAGGACCTGCGGATGGTCTGCTTCGCCGACACAGAGCGCGGCTGGATAGCCGGCCGGGACGGCGTCGTCCTGCACACCACCGACGGCGGCCGGCACTGGGAGTGGCGGGACACCGGTACGGACCGCAATCTGTACGGCATCTCCTTCGAGCCCTCCGGTCGCACCGGCTGGGCGGTCGGCGACAGCGGCACCGTCCTGGCCTCCTTCGACGGCGGCCTGACCTGGCAGCCGCAGCGCAGCGACGGCACCCACTTCACCCGCTGCTTCACCCTCGACGAGAAGACCGCGTGGATCATTGGCAAGCACGGCGCCATCCACGCCACCCGTGACGCGGGCGCGACCTGGACCGTCCAGCACAGCGCCATCGAAGTCGATCTGCGTGGCATCTACGCCGTCTCGCGCGAGCTGTGCTGGGCGGTGGGCCGGATGGGCTCGCTGCTGCGCTCCGAGGACGGCGGCACCACCTGGATCCGCGAGGACGTGGGCACCGGCCTCGACCTGTACGGGCTGTGGGCGGCGCCCGACGGCCGGGAGGTCCGCACTTCCGGCGACGACGGCGCGGTGTTCGCCTCGCACGACGGCGGCCGTACCTGGTCCCCGCAGCCCAGCGGCACCGCCAAGGACGTCGTCTCGCTCGCCTTCATGCCGGACACCCGGCACGGCTGGATGGTCGGCGACTCCGGGCTGATCCTCGCCACCGGTGACGGTGGCGAGACCTGGACGCCGCAGCTCAGCGGCATCCACAAGGACCTGGTCGGGGTGTACGGAGCCGGCTCGGCGCGCTGGGCGGTCGGCCAGGACGGCCTGCTCGCCGTCACCACGGACGGCGGCTCCACCTGGCAGGTGGGGGAGACCGGCACCGGCGAACTCATCTGGGACCTCACCTTCCACACCGACGCGCGGCGCGGTTGGGCGGTGGGTGACGGCGGTACGGTACTGGCGACCGAGGACGGCGGTGCGAGCTGGCGCCGTCAGGAGGTACCCACCGAACTCGCCCTGCTGAGCGTGCACTTCGACGGTGAACGCGGTTGGGCGGTGGGTGACGGCGGTACGGTGCTGGCGACCGAGGACGGCGGTGCGAGCTGGCGCCGTCAGGAGGTACCCACCGAACTCGCCCTGCTGAGCGTGCACTTCGACGGCAAGCAGGGCTGGACGGTGGGCGCCGAGGGTCTCGTCCTCGTCAGCGACGACGGCGGCACCAGCTGGCGGCGCCAGGACTCCGGGACGCGGAGCACCCTGACCCAGGTCCATGCCGGACCGGACGGCACGGCCTGCGCGGTCGGGCGCGACGGCACCATCGTGACGACCCGCGACCACGGCGCCACCTGGACCTCTCCGCCCAGCGGGACCGAAGTGGCCCTCTGGGGCGTCGCGTTCACCGAATCCGGCGAGCACGGCTGGGCGGTCGGCGACGGCGGCACCGTACTGGCGACGGCGGACGCCGGCCGCAGCTGGACGGCGCAGGACAGCTCGATCGCCGACAACCTCAAGGCGGTCTGGGCGCAGCCGGACGGCGCACAGGTGTACGCGGTCGGGGACGGCAGCTCCGTCATCGCCACGGGCGACCTCGGCGCGGACTGGGTTTCACACGTCGCCAGCACCGGCCGGAACCTGTACGGCGTCCACCTCCTGCCCGGCGCCCGGGAGGGCTGGGTGGCCGGCGACGGCGGCACCGTACTGGGCCGCACCGGCGGTGGGCGCTGGACCCCGCAGCCGAGCGGCACGGCGGCGAACCTCTACTCCGTGTCCCCGGCCGGCCGCTCGACCGCATGGGCGGTGGGCCGGGCCGGAACGATCCTGGTGACGAGGGACGCCGGCACGACCTGGGCGCAGCAGACCAGCGGCAGCACCAAGGACCTCCTCGAAGTCTGCGTATGCCCGGACGCGTCGACGGCCTGGGCGGTCGGCGACCGCGGCACCATCCTCGCCACCACGGACGGCGGCGCGACCTGGGCCCACCAGCCGGCCCCGTACACGGACTGCGGTCTGTGGGCGGTGGACTTCGCGGACGAGTCGACGGGCTGGGCGGTCGGCACCGGCGGCACGGTCTTCGCCACCACGGACGGCGGGGCGACCTGGGAGAGCCAGGACAGCGGAGGACAGGACGACCTGATCGACGTGCACGCCGTCGACGCGAGGACCGCCTGGGCCGTGGGCCACCGGGGCACCGTGCTGCACACCCGGGACGGCGGTCGCAGCTGGCAGCGTCGTGAGAGCCCCACCCGGCAGAACTTCACCGCCGTGCACTTCTCGGCCGACGGCCGGACCGGCAGGGCCGTCGGCCGCAGCGACACCGTCATCACCTCGTACGACGGCGGGGACACCTGGCAGACCGGCACCACGGGCACGGGGGTGTCCCTGTGGAACGTCAGGGTGTTCTCCGACCGGGACTCCTGGATCGTCGGCGACGAGGGCACCGTACTGTCGAGCTCGGACGGCGGTGCGACCTGGGAGCAGCACTTCTACAGCCCCGAGAAGGACGCGGCCGCCGCCCGCCGCTGAGCGGGCACCGCCGCCGCAGGCCGACACCCATGGCCTCGGACAGTCACAAGCAGCTATGAGCAACCACACGCAGCCGCAGATCGCCGCAGAGGAAGACACCGACATGGCCCACGCATTCAAGGACGTTCCCGCCACCACCGCCGCCGAGCTCCTGGGCCGTGAACAGGTCATGGACACCGGCATCCGCCCCCTGTGGGACTCGCCGCGCGTCGCGGGACCGGCGTACACCGTGCGGTGCGAGCCCGGCGACAACCTGATGCTGCACGCCGCCATCTACCGCGCCGAGCCGGGATCGGTGATCGCCGTCGAGTCGGGTGACCTGGACTACGCGCTGGCCGGCGGCAACGTCTGCGCCATCGCTCAGCGCCGGGGCGTCGCGGCCTTCGTGGTCGACGGGGTCATCCGTGACCTCGGCGAGGTGCGCGAGGCGGGCTTCCCGGTCTTCTCGCGCGGCGTCATCCCGGTCCCCGGCGCCAAGAAGAAGCTCGGCACCCTCGGTGAGCCGGCCCGGGTCGGCGGCGTCCTGATCCACCCCGGCGACATCGTGGTCGCGGACGAGGAGGGCGTCGTGGTCGTCCCGTCCGCCCGCCAGGAGGAGATCCTCGCGGCGGCCCGGACCAAGCTGGCCAAGGAGGCCGCGGAGACCCTCGACGACTGGCAGGAGATCCACCACGCCCGGGTGGAGAAGGCCTTGAGCGACCTGGGCTTCGCGGGCTGACCGACGCACCTTCTCCACAGCTCGGTCACCTGGCTCGGTTCCACGGCGCACCCCGGGATTCACCCGGGGTGCGCCGTTCTGTCTTCCCGCGCGAAGCCGGGCACGCGCAACCCATTTGGGTACGAGGGGTGCCAACTGCCCTGTGCCGCGAGGTAAATGAGCAGAACGCGATTATCTCTGGTTATGGGTGTTTAGAAGGTCAGTGCGCGCAATGGAGCCGCCCGGGAATGCCGCGGTTAGCGTCGGACGCGTCCAGTTACCGATGCGTTCGGATCGACATGACCACTGCACTGAACCTGCGCCTGGGCGCCGGACTCCTGCACCACGCGAGCAGCCGGCCCGACAGCGTCGCCCTGACGGTCGGGGCTCGGGAATACGCCTACGGAGAGGCCGCGGACACCGCACGCCGCTGGGCCACACTGCTCGTCGAGGCCGCCGGTGGCCGGCCGCGGCGGGTCGGGGTGTTCGCGTACCGCAGCGAGGCCTCCTATCTCGGGGTGGCCGCCGCGCTGTTCGCGGGCGCCGCCTTCGTACCGCTGAACAGGAAGTTCCCGGCCGAGCGCACCCGTTCCATGCTGGAACGCGCCGACGTCGACGCGCTGATCGTCGACGCCGCCTCGCTGCCCGGCCTCGCCGGACTGCTGCGCGGGCTGCGGCGCAAGCCCGTCGTGCTGCTCCCGGACGTGGTGCGCGGCGAGGCCGGCGACCTCGGCGACGTACGGGTGCTGGACGCCACGGACCTGGCCGTGGCCGCGCCCCTGGAGCAACTGCCCGAGGTGGCGCCCGACGACATCGCCTATCTGCTGTTCACCTCGGGCAGCACCGGAGTGCCGAAGGGCGTCCCGGTCACCCACGGCAATGTGCGGGCCTTCCTCGACGCCAACCAGGCGCGCTACCGGCTCACCCCGGACGACCGGCTCACCCAGACCTTCGACCAGACCTTCGACCTGTCGGTCTTCGATCTGTTCATGGCCTGGGAGCACGGGGCCCGGGTGTGCGCCATGGACCCCATCGAGATCATCGCGCCCTTCAAGTACCTGGAGCGCAACGGGATCACCGTGTGGTTCTCGGTGCCCTCGGCCGCCGCGATGCTGCGCAAGCGCGGCGTGCTCAAGCCGGGGTCGATGCCCACCCTGCGCTGGAGTCTGTTCTGCGGCGAGGCGCTGCCCCGCGCCACTGCCGAGGTCTGGCAGGCCGCGGCCCCGCAGTCGGTCGTGGAGAACCTGTACGGGCCGACCGAGCTGACCATCGCCTGCACGGTCCACCGGTGGGATCCGGTGGCCAGCCCCGCCGCGTGCGTGCACGACAACGTGCCCATCGGGGTGCCCTATCCCGGGCTTCGAACCCTCGTCGTCGACGACGAGCTGAGGCCCGTACCCGACGGTGCGAGTGGTGAGCTGTGCGTGGCCGGGGCGCAGACCACCCCCGGCTACTGGCAGGCCCCCGAGATCACCGCCGAGCGTTACTTCACGCGTGCGGGACGCACCTACTACCGCACCGGTGACCTGGTGCGGCTCCAGGACGGCGAGTACGTCTGCCTCGGGCGCAACGACCAGCAGGTCAAGGTCGGTGGCCACCGCATCGAACTCGGCGAGATCGAGGCCGTGCTGCGCCGCGCCGGTGCCGTCGAGGCCGTCGCCCTGCTGTGGCCCGACCCCGACACCATCACCGCCGTGGTGTCCGGCGCCACGGGCACGGCCGCGCTGACCGCCGCCTGCGACAGCGCGCTGCCGAACTACATGGCTCCCCGTTCCGTGCACCTCATCGAGGAGATGCCGTTCAACGGCAACGGCAAGGTCGACCGCGCGGCGCTGCGTCGCCTGCTCGACGAGACGACCGCGGCCCACGGCTGACCCGCTCCCCTCCTCCTCCGCAGAAAGGCAACCGTGAGCAACGTCGACCAGCTCATCGCCCGCACCCTCGACATCGCCGAGGACCGCGTCACCGACGGACTCGACTACCAGTCGATCAGGGAGTGGGACTCGCTCGGCCATGTCTCGCTGATGGTCGCGATCGAGCAGGAGTACGGCGTCGATGTGGACGACGACCTCATGCTGACGCTCCGCTCGGTGAGAGCCATCCGCGAGTTCGCGGCATCCCGTGCCGCCGCCCCGGCCGCCGGCCCCGCTTCCGACGCGGCCCCCGCGACCGGCACCGCCCCCGCCGCGCCGTCCGCCCCCTCCGCCGGTGACCGCCGTCCCGTCCACCGCGGACTCGAAGGCGTCGTCTTCGACCAGACCGCCGTCACCCGCATAGACGGCACCGCCGGCACCCTCGAATACCGCGGCTACAGCATCCACGACCTGGCCGAGCACTCCTCCTTCGAAGAGGTCGCCCACCTCCTCGTGCACGGTGAACTCCCCGACGCCGACGCCCTGGAGGCATTCACCAAGCAGCTGCGCGCCTCCCGCGAGCTGCCCGAGCCGGTCCTCGCCCTGGCCCGCTCCCTCGCGTCCGCCCACCCCATGGACGCCCTGCGCACCTGCGTCTCCGCGCTCGGCGCGCACGCGCCCCGCCGCCCGGTCGGCATCGACGAGAGCTACGACGAGGCGCGCGAGACGGGTATCGAGCTGATCGCCCGAATACCGATGATCGTCGCAGCCCACCACGCCTTCCGCAGCGGTCGCGAGCCGCTGCGGCCCGCCGAGGACGCCGGCCACGCCGAGGCGTTCCTCACCGTGCTGCTCGGCGAGCGGCCCTCGCCGGCCGCCGTGCGGTTCATCAACAAGGGCTTCATCGTCCACGCCGACCACAGCTCCAACGCCTCCGCGTTCACCGCGCGGGTCGCCATCGGCTGCCGGGCCGGCATGACCGCCGCGCTCACCGCCGCCGTCGCGGCCTTCGCCGGATCCGTGCACGGCGGCGCCGCCGAGCGCGTCGTGGGTGTCATCGACCAGGTCGGCACCCCGGAGAACGCCGCGGCGCACGTCGCCGCGGTGCAGGGCCGGGGCGAGCCGGTGATGGGCTTCGGCCACCGCGTCTACCGCACCGAGGACCCCCGGGTGCGTCATCTGCGGTCCACCGTCGTCGAGTTGAGCGAGGAGCGCGGTGACACCACCGGCCTCGACATCCTCGACTCGGTCGCCGTCGCGATGACCCCGTACAGCCGCCACGGCGTGGCCGCCAACGTCGACCTCTACGCCGGTCTCGCCTACCGGATGCTCGGCCTGCCCGACGACCTTGCCGTCGCGCTGTTCGCCGTCGGCCGCACCCCCGGCTGGGTGGCCCAGGCCCTGGAGCAGCAGTCCAACAACGTGCTGATCCGCCCGCTGCTCGACTACGTCGGCCCGCGCGACCGCGCCTACCCGAGGACGGATGCCCGATGAGCCGTACCGCACCCTCACTCCCCGACTTCGCGGCCGCCCACGGCTTCGACCTCGGCGCCGTCCCGTACACCGGCCGCGTACTCCTCGAATCACTGCTGAGAGCAGCGGACTTCGAGCAGGCGGCCGTCCTCGGCAAGCGGCTCGCGGCCGGCGAGGACCCGGACCTGGAGATGCCGTTCCGCCCCGCCCGCATCCTGGTGCAGGACTACACCGGCATCCCGCTCCTGGTGGACCTGGCCGCGCTGCGCGACCGCGTCGCCGGGCCGGGCCGGGTCAACCCCGCGCTGCCCATCGACGTCGTCGTCGACCACTCGGTGCAGACCGACTGGGCGGGCCGGCCCGACGCGCTCGGGCTCAACGAGGCCCTGGAGATGTCCCGGAACCAGGAGCGCTACGCCTTCCTGAAGTGGGCCGAGGGCGCCTTCGACGGGCTGCGGGTCATCCCGCCGGGCCGCGGCATCGTCCACCAGATCAACCTGGAGCGCCTCGCGACCGTCGTCGCCGAAGGCCCGGACGGCAGTCTCTTCCCGGACACCGTGATCGGTACCGACAGCCACACCACCATGGTCAACGGCCTGGGCGTGCTCGGCTGGGGCGTCGGCGGCCTGGAGGCGGAGGCGCAGATGCTGGGCCTCGCCCAGCCGCTGCGCATCCCGGCGATCGTCGGCGTCCGCCTGACCGGAGCGGTGAGCCCCGGCACCTCGCCCACCGATGTCGTCCTCGCGCTCACCAAGCGGCTGCGCGAGGAGAACGTACGGGCCCTGATGCTGGAGTTCACCGGTCCCGGTGTCACCGAACTCACGGCACCCGACCGCTGCACCATCGCCAACATGGCTCCCGAGTACGGCGCCATGTCCGCGTTCTTCCCGGTGGACGAGGAGACCCTCGACTATCTGCGCCGCACCGGCCGCGGCGAGGCGGACATCACGCGGGTACGGGAGTACTGTCGCGCCCAGCGGCTGCTGCGCGAGGCCGCCGAGCCCGTTTTCGGCCGCACCATCGACTTCGACCTCGGCGAGGTCGGTCCGGGTCTCGCCGGTCCCAGCCGCCCCGACCAGTGGGTCTCCCTCGGCGAGCTGCCCGCCTCCTTCGAGGCGCTGCTCTCCGGCGAGGTGCGCACCGAGGCCGGCGTCACCGACGGTGACCTGGTCATCGCCGCCATCACCTCGTGCACCAGCACTTCCAACCCGAAGGCGATGCTGGCCGCCGGACTGCTCGCCCGGCGCGCCGTCGAACGCGGGCTGGCCGTGCCCGCGCATGTCAAGACCAGCCTCTCGCCCGGCTCCCGGGCGGTGACCCGCTATCTCGAGGACTCCGGGCTGCTCGCCGACCTGGAGCGGCTCGGCTTCCATGTCGCCGGCTACGGCTGCATGACCTGCAACGGCGGCAGCGGACCCCTGGGCGAGGGGGTCGGCGAGGCCGTGGACCGCGCGGGCCTGACCGTGGCCGCCGTGCTCAGCGGCAACCGCAACTTCGAATCCCGGGTCCACAGCCAGGTCCGCGCCGGCTATCTCGCCTCCCCCGCCCTGGTGGTCGCCCTCGCACTGGCCGGCACGGTCCGCGCCGACCTGGAGAACGAGCCGCTCGGCACCGACCAGGCCGGCGCACCCGTGTACCTGCGAGACCTGTGGCCGCACAGCGGTGAACTGTCCGAGCTGGAGGAAGAGTTCATCACCCCCGAGGTGTTCGCGCGGGACGAGGTACCCGGCGCCGCCTGGCAGGCCATCGCCACGCAGAACAGCGAGGTGTTCGACTGGGACGAGACCTCCACGTACATCCGTCCCCCCGCCTATGTCGACCCGGCGCCGGCCCTCGGCCCGCTGGCCGGGGTCCGGGCCCTGCTCGCCCTCGGTGACGACATCAGCACCGACCACATCTCGCCGGTCGGCGCCATCCCCGCGGACTCGCCCGCCGGGCGGCATCTGACCGGGCACGGGGTGCGCGACTTCAACTCCTACGGCTCACGGCGCGGCAACCACGAGGTGATGGCCCGCGGCGCCTTCAGCAACCCGCGGCTGCGCAACCACCTGGTCGGTGACCGGGACAGCGGCGGAACGACGCTGCATCTGCCGTCGGGCGAGCGGCTGCCCGTCTTCGAGGCCGCCGAACGGTACGCGGCCGAGGGCACCCCTCTCATCGTGCTGGCCGGCCACAGCTACGGCATGGGCTCCTCCCGCGACTGGGCGGCCAAGGGCCCCTGGCTGCTCGGCGTCCGCGCCGTCCTCGCCGAGAGCTTCGAGCGCATCCACCGCGCCAACCTGTGCGCGATGGGCATCCTGCCGCTGCTGCTCCCGCGGAGCTGGCCCGCGCTCGGCCTGACCGGGCGCGAGGAGTTCGCGCTCGACCTGGACCTGGACCGGGTCCGGGAGACCGGCGAGGTGCACGTCACCGCCGACAGCCGGGACCTCACCGTACGGGCCGATGTGCTCTCGGCGGGGGAGTGGGACGTACTGCGGGCGGGTGGCACGCTGCCGTACCTCCTGCGGCGCCTCGCAGCCGAGGAGGGGACCGGGCGATGACGACCGCGCACATCCTCGACACGCTCGGCCTGCGCGAGGCCGCCGGCGCCGACGCACTCGCCGCCGGCACGAAGACCTTCGTCCCGGTGCACCTGGGCACCCACGACGTGCCCATCGGCACGGTCCTTGACGCACTGGACGCCGACCCGACGCTGCTGCCGCCGCGCACCGGCCATCTCGGCAACTGGGAGGACATCGCGGCCGGCCGTGCAGGTCCGATGGACTTCAACACCGCCATCTGCGGAAGTGGTTACGGATATCCACTGATCTACGGCTTCACCCGCACCGAGGCCGAGACGGAGGGCGGCGACGAGGCGTACCAGCCGGGCTCGCTCATCGACCAGGGCAAGCGGCACGTCCTGCCGCTGCACACCTGGGACGGGGCGCGCTTCACCCGCCGCGACCGCAGCAAGGCGCTGTTCTGCCCACTGGTGCAGGCCGAGGTGGACGGGCAGCTGATCCCCCTGGTCGACCTGCACTGGCAGCGGATGCTCGCCCTGCCCGGCCGCTACCGCTTCAAGCAGTGGGCCGCCGCCCTCACCGACAACGAGCAGCTCGTCACCGACATGCTCACACTGCTCCTGGAGCAGGCCGCGGCCCAGGGCCGCAACCAGGCGTTCGCCGAGCTGATCAGCCAGGCGGTGCGGCTGGACGGCGAGGTGGCCCGCTGCGATCTGCGGCCGGACGGCACGGGCTATCTGCTCGACGGCCACCGCTACCCCTCCGCCCGCGCCCTCGCCGAGACGGTCATGCTGACCGTGCGCGCGCTGGTGGAGCCGGCAGAGTTCTTCGCCCGGCTGCCCGAACTGCCCCCGGTGCTCCCGGTGATGTCGCTTCAGCTCACCAATGTGCTGTTCGCGCTGCTCGACATGCACCACCCGGACGCCCCGGCGGGCGCCCCCGAGGGCCCGTTCATCACCCATCTGCACTGGGGCGCCCGGGCGATGGCCGGCTGTCCGCCGCGGCGCGGCGGCTATCTGTCCCGCCGCTCCACGGTGCGCTCGCTGCGCGCCATCACCGATCCGCTGGTCCAGCACTTCGACACGGCCCACCCCATGGCCTTCGTGCTCCTGCCGGCGCAGGCGTTCATGCTGTGCCCGCCGAGCACTTCGCCGTACGACGCCGAGGTGCTGGCCGGGCTGCTGCGGGCGGTACGGGCGGCCGGTCCCGAAGCCTCGTACGAGACCACTCTGACCTGGCTGGACGGAAACGCCGACCGCCTCTCGGGGTATCTGCGCGGCCGCTTCCGCAGCGGCAGCGGAGTGCCCGCGGACGGCGCCCTGCGCGACCCCGCGGTCCCCGTGGAGCCTGAAGGCTTCCGTGAACTGACCTTCCGTCAAGCCTGTGGTGCGGTCGCCGCGTTCGAGGAGGTGCTGGGATGAGGCTCAGCCACCACGAGGTCGTCATCGCCCTCAAGGAGCCCTTCGTCAGCAACACCGGTGTCACCACCGAGGTGCGTCAGAGCATCGTCACGCTCGACTGGGAGGGCCTGCGCGGCTACGGGACCTCGCGCGGCGCCGACCCGGCCGAACTCGACGCCTGCGGACCACTGCCGGCCGGCTCCTCGCCGTACGCCGTACGTGCCGTGCTGGAGCGGCTGACGGTGAACCCGGCCACCCGGGCCGCCGTGGACATGGCGCTGCACGACCTGCTCGGCAAGGCGACCGGCCGGCCCCTGCGCCACCTCCTCGGCCTCGACGGCCTGCCCGTCGAACCCACCGCCCTGTCCATCGGCGCCTGCCCCGACGCGGAACTGGTCGAGCGGGCCCGGGAGCTGGCCGACTGGCCGGTCCTCAAGCTCAAGCTCACCCCCGGGGACGACGGCAGCCGCGCCGGAGTGCTCCGCTCGGTCTACGGCGGCCGCATCCGCGTCGACGGCAACGGCTCCTGGGCCCCCGACCAGGCGCTGCGCGTCGCCGAGGAGCTGCACCGGCACGACGTCGAACTGCTGGAGCAGCCCGTCGCACCCGGAGCGCTCGACAGCCTCCGTTACGTCCACGAGCGCTCGCCGGTCCCCGTCTTCGCCGACGAGGACTGCGCGGGCCCCGAGGACGTGCTCAGGCTGCGCGGTCGCGTGAGCGGCATCAACATCAAGCTGCTCACGTGCGGAGGTCTCTCGAAGGCCCACGAGATGCTGCTGCTCGCCCGGGCCTGCGGACTGCGCACCATGCTCGGCTGCAAGGTGGAGAGCGCGCTCGGCACCACCGCCATGGCGCAGCTCGCCGGCCTCGCCGACCACCTCGACCTGGACGGTCCCGTCGGCCTGCTCGACGACCCGTTCACCGGAGCCCGTATCGACCGCGGCGTCCTCACCCTGCCCGAGACGCCCGGCATCGGCGCCACCCCCGTCCACCGACTCCACTCAGAGGACTGACATGCGGCTTCGCTGCGCCGTGCTCGACGACTTCCAGAACGTCGCCACCACCATGGCGGACTGGAGCCCGGTCCAGGACCGGGTGGAGGTCGTCCCCTTCGCCGAACACTTCGCCACCGAGGACGAACTGGCCGCGGTACTGGCGGACTTCGAGATCGTGGTGACGCTGCGCGAGCGCGTCCCGTTTCCCGCCTCCCTGCTCGACCGGCTGCCCCGGCTCAAGCTGCTCGTCGCCTCCGGCATGCGCAACTCGGTCATCGACTACGCGGCCGCCGAGCGGGGCGGCGTCACGGTGTGCGGCACCAAGAGCACCTCCACCCCGCCGGTGGAACTGACCTGGGCGCTGCTCCTCGGCCTGGCCCGCTCCCTCGTCACCGAGAACAACGTGCTGCGGTCCGGCGGCCCCTGGCAGTCCACCGTCGGCGCCGATCTGCACGGCCGCCGGCTCGGACTGCTCGGCCTCGGCAAGATCGGCAGCAGGGTGGCCCAGGTGGGCCTCGCCTTCGGCATGGAGGTGACGGCCTGGAGCCAGCACCTGACCAAGGAGCGCGCCGAGGAGGTCGGCGTCCAACTGTCGTCCTCCAAGGAAGAGTTGCTGGAGTCCAGTGACTTCGTCTCCCTGCACCTCGTGCTCAGCGACCGCACACGCTCCGTGCTGGGTGCCCCCGAACTGGCCCTGCTGAAGCCGACCGCCTACCTGGTGAACACGTCCCGCGCGGGCCTGATCGACCAGGACGCCCTGCTGGCCGTGCTCCACGAGGGCCGGATCGCGGGCGCCGGAGTCGACGTCTTCGACCTCGAACCGCTGCCCGCCGACCACCCGATGCGCACCGCCCCGCTCCTGCTGGCCACCCCGCACCTCGGCTATGTCGCGCGGAGCAACTACCGCACGTACTACGGCCACGCCGTCGAGGACATCGAGGCCTATCTGTCCGGCGCGCCGATCCGCCTCCTCGGCTGACGACTCCCCGCCACGAGGCCGGGGCGCCCCCGGTCCCGTACGTCCAGAAGACCCGCAACCCACCTTGGAGAACCACCGGTGAGCAGCCCGCACCGCCGCATGATGAAGCTCGGCGCCTTCCTGCCCGCGCCCGGACACCACGTCGCCGCTTGGCGCCACCCCGAGGCCCGTCCCGACGGCGGCCTCGACTTCGACTACTACCGCTCGCTGGTGCAGACCGCCGAGCGCGGCAAGTTCGACATGGTGTTCCTGTCCGACGGCGCCGGGGTGCGCACCAAGTACAAGGACGCCGACGAGCTCAGCCGGCAGGGCCGCATGGTCCACTTCGAGCCGATGACGCTGCTGTCCGCGCTCGCCGTGCACACCACGCACATCGGCCTGACGGCGACCTCCTCGACGACGTACAACGAACCCTTCACCGTGGCCCGGCAGTTCGCCTCGCTCGACCACCTCAGCGCGGGTCGTTCCGGCTGGAACGTGGTGACCTCCGCGACCGACGCCGAGGCGCGCAACTACAACCTGGACAAGCAGCCGGAGCACTCCGCGCGCTACCACCGGGCCCGCGAGTTCATGGAGGTCGTCACCGGCCTCTGGGACAGCTGGGAGGACGACGCCTTCCTCTACGACAAGGAGTCGGGCCGCTTCTTCGACCCGGAGAAGCTGCACATCCTGGGCCACCGGGGCGAGCACTTCTCGGTGAAGGGCCCGCTCAACGTGGCACGCCCGCCGCAGGGCTACCCGGTGATCGTGCAGGCCGGCTCCTCCCCGGACGGCCAGGACTTCGCCGCGCGCTGGGCCGAGGTGGTCTTCACCGTGCAGCAGACCCTGGACCAGGCGCAGGTCTACTACCGCGGCCTGAAGAAGCAGATCACGGACTACGGCCGCGACCCCGAGGACGTCAAGATCCTCCCCGGCGCCTTCATCGTCGTCGGCCGCACCCAGGCCGAGGCCGAGGACAAGTACGAGACGCTCCAGTCGCTGGTCGACCCGGTCGTCGGCCTCGGCATGCTCTCCTACCAGCTGGGCATGGTGGACATCTCCGGCTACCCGCTGGACGGACCGCTGCCCGAGCTGCCGGCCACCGAGGGCAGCACCAGCAAACAGCAGATGATCTACGAGCAGGCGCGGCGGCAGGGCCTCACCATCCGCGAGCTGTATCTGTCGGTGGCGGCCGGCCGCGGCCACCGTTTTCTGCTCGGCACCCCCGAGACCGTCGCGGACCAGCTGGAGGAGTGGTTCGTCAGCGAGGCCGCCGACGGCTTCAACATCATGCCGGACTACCACCCCGGCGGCCTCGACGCGATCGTCGACCTGCTGGTGCCCGAACTGCAGCGCCGGGGCCTGGTCCGCACGGAGTACGAGGGCACCACGCTGCGGGAGAACCTGGGCCTGCCGCGCCCGTCCTTCGGGTCGGCGGCAGCGGGGAGCGGTCGGTGACGGTCCCCGGGACGGGCACGGGCACGGGCACCGCCACCGTCGACGGCGGCGAGCTGCGCGCCGTGCTGCGCGCGCACGCCGCCGGGGTGGCCGTGCTGACCGCCGCCGACGCGGCCGGACCGCTCGGCGTGACCGTGACCTCCTTCACCTCGGTCAGCGCGAGCCCGGCCCTGGTCTCCGTCACGCTCGCCGACACCTCCACCACCTGGGCCCGGATCAAGGCCTGCGACCGGTTCGGCATCCAGCTGCTCGGCGCGCACCAGGCGGAGACGGCGATGCGCTTCGCGCTACCCGGCGACCGGTTCGCGCCGCCCACCGCCTGGCGGCCGGACCCGGACGGGGTGCCGCTGCTCGACGACTGCCTGAGCTGGCTGCTCTGCTCCCCGTACGAGCGGCTGCGGCTCGGCGACCACCATCTGCTGGTGGGCGCCGTCGAGTACGTACGGCACGGGGTACCCGGCGACAGCCTGGTGCATCTGCACGGTGATCTGCGGTCCGTCACCGCCCACACCCCAGCGAGGACCTGACCATGCCCGGCATCGCGCCGCTCTCACCGGCAAGGACCTGACCATGCCCAAAGTTCTGCTCCTCTCCCGCCAGCCGCTTGCCAAGCGCCCGCTGCAGGAGTGGCTGGACCGCAGCGCGGACGAGATCGTCCTGCTGACCACCCCGAAGGCGGTCGCAGGGGCGGCGGAGACGCTCGCCGAGCACTTTCCCATGCACCAGCTGGTCGAGGACTACCACGGCTGGTCCGCCGAACAGGCCGCGGAGGAGGCCGCGCTCCGTCATGGGGCCGAGCTGGTCGCCAGCACCAGCGAGAGCGATGTGCTGCGCGCGGCCCGGCTCCGGGCCCGCCTCGGACTGCCGGGCCAGGACCTCGCGTCGGCGACGGCGTACCGCGACAAGGTGGTGATGAAGGAATTGGCGCAGGCGGCCGGAATCGGGGTGCCCGCCTTCGCCCCGGTCGACAGCATCGCCGACCTGCTGGAGTTCATCGGGACCGAGGGCTTTCCCGTGGTGGTGAAGCCGCGGCTGGGCGCGGGCTCGGAGGGTGTGGCGATCCTGCGCGGCCCAAAGGACGTGAGTGCGTTCCTGTCCCGCGAACGCACCTCGGACGTGCCGTACTTGCCGGGCCAGTGGATGGCCGAGGGCTATGCGACGGGTGAGTTCTTCCACGTCGACGGCATCATGCGGGACGGCCGGATCGTGCACGCCTGGCCCGGCCAGTACAGCGGCGGCCTCGCCGAGCGCATCCACGACGGACTGCACATCGGGAGCGTGCTGCTGGCACCGGACGACCCCCGTACGGCGGTCATGCGGCGGATGGCGCAGGACGTGATCGCGGCCCTGCCGGCCGCCCCGCATCCGCTCGCCTTCCATCTGGAGGCGTGGATCTCGCCCGAGGGCGAGCCGGTGCTGTGCGAGATCGCCAGCCGTGCGGGCGGTGCGCTGGTCGCCGAGGCCTACGAGCGAGCCTTCGGCGTGCAGCTGGCCCGGGAGGGCCTGCGCGCCCAGTGCGGCGGGTCCCTGACCCTCGCCGAGCAGCCGGCCGCCCCCTCGGTGGCCGTCGGCTGGGTGCTGCTCCCGCCGGGCCACGGCGAGTTCGTACCCCCGGCCGGGCCGTGTCCGGTGCCGGGGGCGGAGGTCGAGCTGCTGCTGGCGCCCGGCACCCGGCGCCAGGGAGTGGAGCACGTCTCGGACGCCGTGGCCACGGTCTTCGTGACGGCGGCGACCGCGGAGGCGGTCCGCAAGCTGCTCGCGGAGGCGATGGACTGGTGGCACGAGAACACGGCGTGGCGCTGACGCCGTCGGCCCCGACGCCCGCCTTCCCCCGACCCCGTCTTCCCGCCCTTCCTCCAGCTCCTTCCCACAGACAAGGAACCGCCATGGCTCCCGAGGCCCCCAACTCCTCCGAACACGTACTGGTCGTGGGCCCCGGCCGCGACTTCCCGGCCCGTATCCGCGAGGCCCTGCCGGGCACCCGCACCACCGTGATCTGCCAGCTCGACTACATCGGCAAGGTCCGCACGCCCGGCGAGAACGCGCGGGTGATCGGCGTCCGCGGCGACGCCCCCGACCAGGAGTGGATCGACCTGGCGGCGGCGGCGCACGCCCTCGACCCGTTCACCCGGATCGGCACCTTCGGCGAGCGCGACCAGGATCACTACGCGGTGATAGCGCGGGCGCTCGGCCTGCGGGCACACACGGTGGAGACGGTGACGCTGGTCCACGACAAGGAGGCGATGCGGGTACGGCTGCGGGAAGCGGGGGTGGACGCGACAGCCTGCGCCCGCGTCTCGGACCTGGAGGAACTCCGCGCCTTCGTCCGCGCGAACGGCACCCCTTGCGTGGTCAAGCCGGTCTCCAGCTCGGGCAGCGCGGGCGTCACGAAGGTCCGTGACGAGAGCGAGCTCGCCGAGGCCTTCGAGCGGGCGGCCGGCAGCTATCTGGGTCTGTCGAACTCGGGTGTGCTGGTGGAGGAGTTCCTGGAGGGCCCGCAGTTCAGCGTGGAGGCGTTCTCGGAGGCCGGGGAACACGTGATGGTGGCCGTCACGCGCAAGTACTCGGATCCGGAGAGCTTCGTGGAGCTGGGCCATGTCTCGCCGGCCGAACTCCAGGCGGGGGACACCGAGGCGATCTCGGCCTGTGTGAGCTCCGTACTCGACGCGCTGGCCATCGAGTTCGGGCCCACGCACACGGAGGTCGTCCTCACTCCCGAGGGCCCGCGGGTGATCGAGACGCATGTCCGGATGGGCGGCGACATGATTCCCACGCTCACGATGGAGGCGACGGGCGTGGACATCGACGACTGCACCGCCCGCCAGACGCTGGGTGAGAAGGTGCTGCCCGGCATCCGCTCCCGACTGGCCGAGCCCCGCCCCACCCCCGGCAGCTCGGCGATCTGGTTCGCCTCGGTGGGCGCCCCCGGCACCCTGGACGAGATCCTGGGCCTGGCACAGGCCCGTGCCCTGCCCGGTGTGACCGAGGCGGAGGCGATGGTCCGCCCCGGCGCGGAGGTGGGCGCACTGGAGAGCTCGGTTTCCCGGGTGGCCTACGCCCGTGCCCTGGCCGGCACGGCGGACGATGCGGTCAGGACGGCTCGTGAGGCGGTGAGAGGCCTGGAGTTCCGGCTGCTGGTGCGTTCGCTGGATACGGACACGGTGTGACGCACGGGCGGCGCCCCGATGGGTCCGTAACAGCTCTCTTGCAACGTGACGCCTTCTGTTCCGGGAGTCCGTTCTCCGGGACGCCCGGAACAAGGACACCGAGATCCTCGCTCCGCGCCACCGGATCGGTGCTCCAACGTCGCCTCGTCGCCGACCAGGTCGCATGAGGTTCTCCGCGCGCGCAACGCGAATCGCAGCAGTACGCCCGATCACCACGCCGGGCCGGTCGGCGGATCCGGGTTCCACGATCCATCGCGATCCGGGAAAGCTGGACCAGCTGGCGCGGCCGGGCGATCGAGCCGCTCATCCGCGAGGCGCTTGCCCGGACACTGCCCGACGACCAGCTCCCCGCGGCCCCCGCGGTCGGCGGCTGCTGGACCCGTACCGACGACATCGAGATCGACATCGTCGGGGCGGACCGCGCCCCATCGCCAAGGAGATGTTCTTCGTCGGCTCCATCAAGTGGCTGGAGCGGTCGCCCTTTGACCGGCACGACCTGGCAGCTCTCCACCGCCACCGCGCCGCCCTCACCGACGAACCCGTTTCCCGTCGTGGCGGTCTCGCGCGGCGGAGTCGACTGTCCGGGGCTCGATGCCGCCTACGGGCCCGACGATTCGCTGACCGCCTGGCCGCTGTGAGCGGATGAAGGACACCGCGTCGCTGACGTGGCGGACACGCAGGCATGAAAGGGGTCGACACGTCCTGGCTCAAGAACCGACCGCAAGATGCTCGTTCGGATCAACAGGCTCATCGAGGACGTCAAGCGTGATCCGTTCACGGGGATCGGCAAGCCTGAGCCGCTCAAGTACCACTTGCCGGGAGCGTGGTCGCGGAGGATCGACGACGAGCACCGGCTCGTCTACCTGGTCATGGACAAGGAGA
Organism: Streptomyces sp. NPDC042002; assembly: GCF_055588305.1. Classification (NCBI taxonomy): domain Bacteria; kingdom Bacillati; phylum Actinomycetota; class Actinomycetes; order Kitasatosporales; family Streptomycetaceae; genus Streptomyces; species Streptomyces sp. NPDC042002. Next base: position 76,041 of record NZ_JBVJCT010000003.1, read on the forward strand.
CCGTCATCCTCGCCGCCCGCTACCGCTACTGACCTTGGAAGCGGTTCCCGGTGGGAGGGTATGCCGGGATCGCGCTCCCGCACTCGGATGACGACCTCCGGGAAATCGGCAACTTCGCAGGTGGGGGCTCTGCCGCAGACATTCCGGTTCGACGCGTGAGCGGATGGGACAACGTCACGTCGGCGGCCTGGCGGACATGCGGGTCGGATGGGGTCCGGTCCTTCGGGGTCGGGCCCTTTGTTTTTCCCCGTGCCGGGATGGTGTCGGGAAATCCCGCGGTCTCACCTCCGTACCCGCCTCGCCCCTCCGTCAGGCCGCCCGAGATGAAGTAAGATTCAATCTACGTAAGAATCTATCTACGTTAATCAATCTGGGGGCACGTCGTGGAGTTCCGGGGGCGAGCCGGAGATCTTGAGCTGCTGGCCGAGCAGTACCGGACGGTGGCAGAGGGCTTCGGAGCCACTCGTGGGCGGGCTGTGATCATGACGGGCCGGCGGCGAGTGGGGAAGTCGCGACTGGTCCAGGAGTTCTGCGACCGCTCGGGAGCGCCGTACGTGGTGTTCCAGGCCACCCGGGGGCGTAACCCCGTGACGGAGCGCGCCGACTTCGCCGCGACCCTCGCGCAGTCCCCACTGCCGGGGGCGGAGCTGATCGCCGGCCTCCAGGCGCAGGACTGGAACCAGGCCCTGCGCTCGCTGGCGCTCGCGGTACCCGATGACTCACCCAGCATCGCGGTGATCGACGAGGTGCCCTGGCTGGTCGAGCAGGATCAGGAATTCGAGGGCGCGCTCCAAACCGTCTGGGACCGTCACCTCTCTTCCAAGCCCGTGCTCCTGCTGCTGGTCGGCAGTGATACATCGGTGATGGAGGCACTGCAGTCGTACGGGCGCCCCTTCTTCGGCCGGGCGGCGAAAATGACCGTCCGTCCCCTGAACCTGGCCGACGTGCAGGCCATGACCGGGCTCGACGCCGCGGCGGCCGTCGACGCCCAGTTGATCACTGGCGGATTCCCCGAGATCGTGCAGTCGTGGCGACCGGGAATGGGGCGTACGGCGTTCTTGCGGGCCTCGGTCGCCAATCCCCTCTCGCCCCTGCTGGTGGCCGGCGAGCTGTCCCTGCTGGGCGAGTTCCCCGAGGCCTCGCACTCACGGGCCGTACTGGAAGCGGTCGGCAGCGGCGAGCGCACGTTCAGCGCGATCGCGGCCCGGGTCGGCGGCGCCGGCGCCCTGCCGTCCGGCACGCTCTCCCCGCTGCTGACCACGCTGCAGGCCAAGCGGGTCCTGGCCGCTGATCTCCCCCTGTCCGTCAAGCCGGACAGCAAGAACAAGCGCTACCGGATCGCCGACCCGTATCTGCGGTTCTGGCTGGCCTTTCTGGCGCGCGCGATCCCGCTCATCGAACGTGGCCGCGGTGACTTGGCGATGGAACGCATCGAGCGGTCATGGACCACCTGGCGCGGGCGGGCGGTCGAGCCGCTGATCCGCGAGTCCTTGCTGCGGCTGATGCCCGGTGACGAGTGGCCCGAGACCGAGGCCATCGGCGGTTGGTGGAACCGTCAGAACAACCCCGAGATCGATCTCGTCGGTGCGGACCGCGAACCGGCGGCCCGGCGGGTGCACTTCGTCGGATCGGTCAAGTGGCTGGAGACCCAGCCGTTCGGCCGTCATGAGTACGACGCCTTGGTACGCGACATGCTCGCTGTCCCCGGTACCACCCCGCACACTCCACTGGTCGCGGTCTCCCGCTGCGGGGTGGCCGACGATCTGCCGCTGACCGCGCACTGGGGACCAAAGGACCTCGTTCGGGCATGGCGGCCCCGATAGCCGCGGAACCCGAGGTCTCTCTCACCTCGTGAGTGCCCCGGAACGACGGAGCCGCTTGAGGTTCACGCCGCGCCGGTCCCCGATGTGCGCGCCGTGCCCGGGTAGTCGGGCGGGGTCGCCCAGCCGAGGAGGATGCCGGCGACGGCCGCGAGCGGGCGGGAGCGGATCTTCAGGGCGAGGGTTTCGAGGAGCCGGAACGTCGTGTAGTACAGGCCGGTGAGGAGCGCGGTGACCGCGCTCGCCACCGAGGCCGAGCCGAAGTCGACGCCGATGTGGACCAGCAGGGTCAGCACGAGCCCCGCGACGATCGGCACGACCGTGCGCATGAAACTGGCGAAGAGGTTCACGGGAATTCCTGTCTCACGGGTCAGGAGTCGGGGTTCACGATGCGGGGTTCAGGGCGCGGGATTCGGGACGGCGGGTTCAGGACGCGGGACGGTGGGTTCAGGACGTGGGGTCGAGGTGGACGACGACCTTGCGCAGCGCCGCCTCGATCGCCTCGGTGATCGAGGCGACAAGAGCGGCGGCGTCGATGGTCTTGTCGAACGCCGCGATCGTGGTGGCGAGTTGGGCGATGGCGGCGCTGTGTGCCGCCTCGGTCGCCTGCACGAGACGCACGCGGGCGTTGGTGTCCTTGACGTAGGACTCCAGGGCCCAGTACGGATTCGTCTTCACGTCCGGGGCGTCGGCAGGGGCCGGGATCACCCCGTCCATGGTCAGGACCGCCTTCGCCGCGGCGGACGCCACGTTGTCGACGTCCTGCGTCTCCAGCACACCGCCGCCGGCGATGAGCTTCGCGGTGACCGCGGCCGCGACCTTGTTGATGTCGTCGGTGGTGAGTGCCATGTCTGTCTCCGTTCCGGCGGCCCACGCGCGCAGCGCGGACTCGCTCAGGTAGCAGATGGATCGGTCGAGCGGGGTCGAGGTGAACTGCCAGAACAGCGGCGACCTGCCGGACGGGCTGGGCTTCGCGTGCGCCTCGGCCTGCGCGTAGGCCGCCGCTCCGGACCAGGGATAGGCGGGATACCAGAGCGGGACGGCGGTGGGCGCGTGGCCGGCGGCCAGGTCGCTCGCCGAGGTGTAGACGCCGACCCGCTGGCCGGGGAACGCGGCTTGCACCTGGGCGATCCAGGCGGTGGCGTAGGTGTGGATCCCGGCCGCCGTGACACCCGCGTAGTTCGAGCCGTCGGACCTGCGTTCCAGGTCGAGCCAGTGCACGAAGCCCTGGCCCGCGTGCGGCCGGACGGCGGCGATGTAGTTCGCCGCCTCCGCGGCGACGTCCTGGTTGGGCCAGCCGAAATGGTAGGCGCCGGGTACGAGACCGGCCTCGATGATGCCCTTGATGTGCAGGGCGAAGCGCTCGTCGTGGGTGTGCCGGCCCTCGCTGGCCTTGGCGAAGGCGAAGACCACGCCTTCCGCCTTCCGGGCCTTCCAGTCCTGGGCTCCCTGATAGACGGAGAGATCGATTCCGCGGCATGTGGCCATGGCGGGCCGCCCCCTTTCATGGTGTCGATCGCGTACTGGATGTGCGTGGCGTGCTCGCGCCGCGGCGGGATCCCGGTGCGGGTGCGGGTGCGGGTGCGGGTGCGATCGCGTCTCGCGGTCCGTCCCATCCGCTCGGCAGACGGGACCGCGCGTCCCGCCGTACGGGACCGCGCGGTCCCGCCGGACGACCGCCCCGTCCCGCCGGACGACCGCCCCGTCCCGCCGGACGACCGCCCCGTCCCGCCGGACGACCGCCCCGTCCCGCCGGACGACCGCCCCCGACCGCCCCGTCCCGCCGGACGACCGACCCGTCCCGCCGGACGGCCGCCCGGCGACCGGTCCGGTGACGGCGACGGGCACCCCGTGACGCTGACACGCACCCCGTGACCGTTGCGTCACCGTCGCGTCAACTCCCCTTCCGGCACCGCGCCGTCATCCCGGGCGGCCGTGCGTCCCGGGCGTCGAGAGCAAGGGCGAGGGCGTTCGCGTGCCGTCCTTGGCCCGGTACGGGAACATGGCGGCGAAGCGCGCCGAGGGTTCGAGTCCCAGTTCCTCGCGGAGCAGCCGCCGGAACCCCTCGTAATGCCGGATCGCCTCCACGACGTTGTTCTCGGCCAGGTGCACGGCCACCAGCGCGCAGTGCGCGCTCTCCCGGAGGGGTTCGATCGCGACGCACTTGAGGGCGGCCTCCAGCGCGAGTGCGTAGCAGCCGCGTCCGATGAACCATGTGCTCAGCGATTCGAGCGCGTGCAGGCGGAGTTGGCGCAGCCGCTCCCGTTCGAAGGAGATCCACTCCTCGTCCCATCCCGGCAGCAGCTCGCCGCCCTCCAGGAGGCCCAGCGGGGGCGGCGCGTCGATCGCCTCGTGCGCGGGGCCGGTCAGGCGCAGGGCCGCCCGGGTGAGGTCGTCGACGTCCACGGACACGCCGTCCGCCAGGTACAGCGTGTCGCCGTCGGCGCGTACGGCCGGATGGCGCGCCCGGCGCAGCCGCCACAGCGCCGTGCGCAGGCTGCCGTGCGCGTGCTCCTCGGTGACGTCGGGCCACAGGGTCCCGGCGACGACGGAACGCGTCGCGTGCTTGTGCAGGCCGAGGTAGGCCAGCAGCCGCTGTTCGTTCGCCGGGACGGTGATGCTCCCGTTCGCGCCCTCCAGCCGGAAGGCGTCGAACAGGCGCAGTCTGGCCGTCGCCGCCTGTCCCGGCTCTGTCAGGTGGTCTCTTCGTGGCTTCGTGGGTAATTCGTTCCAGACCATCGATCGTTCCCGTTCCCCCGTGTCGAGGCCGCCGGCTGAGCGGCCTGTGTGCCCGGGCGGTTCGCATGTGCCCGGGTGGCCAGAGTGAAAGGCCGGAGGCGGTCTGTCACGTGGTGTTCCGCTCAGCGAACCGGACCTCGTGGGCCCGCGGTCGACCGCCCGCCGGGGCTGCCCCGACGCTCCGCCTGGCCGGGAGCGTGAGGGGCGGCTCCCGGCCAGGGGCATGGCGGCGCCCCGTGTCCGCGGCCCTGGGGGGCCACGGCCGCGGCACGGGCCGACCGCCGATGGACAGAGTGAGCCCCCGGCCACCGGCTGTCGCGTCCCGTTCCGTTCAACGGACCCGGTCACCGTTCGTGCGGCTCGGCGTCCGGGGCGGCCCGGCGGGGGAACGGGAAAAGACGCAGGCCAAGCGGGAAAGGACGCAGGTCAGGCAGGAAAAGGGCGCGGGTCGCTGCTCGTGTCCAGGCCCGGTGACATGGCCGTGACGGCGTGGTGACGGGCGGCCCCGCACAGTCTGCGGCATGCGACAGCACGGATGCGGGCGATGACCGCCCAGATCATCGAACCCATGGGCGACGCGGCCCAGTGGGCGGCCGTGGAGCCGGACGGCTCCACGCCGTCGACCGAGGTCACCATCGCCGACGAGACGGTCGTGGTCGGCTACGGCCCCGACCGGCGCGGCGCGAAGGTCTCCGCGACGCCGCGCGCCGACGGGCACCGCCTGCGGCGCGCTCTCGCACCGGTGGACCTGAGCGGGTTCACCGAACTCCGGCTGTCCGTCCGGGCCGATCGCCCGGCGGGCTACGGCGGTGCCCCCTTCTTCCTCGAACTCCGCCTCGGATCGGCGGCGACCGCGATCGACGACCCCGCGAACACCTGGCACCGCCTGCTGCCGGTGAGGGCCGCGGGCCGCTGGGAGACCGTGCGCCTGAGCCTCGACGACCTCACCGCGGCCGGCGCCCTGACCGGGATGCAGTTGCGCTGCCTCGGCGGCACGGGATTCACCGCCTACCTCGACGACGTGATCGCGGTCGCGCCGCGGCCGTTCGCCGACGCCGACCGTGCCCTCGCCGTACGCCTGGCCGGCATCGAGATCGGCGGCACCGCCGTACCCGTGACCGTACGCGCGGCCGGCGAGCCGTCGCCGGTGGCACCGGCACTCGACGTCGTCCAGTTCGACGTGCGTTACGCGTACGACCGTGTGGTGGACGCCGTCGTTCCCCGTGATTTCACCGCCGCCGGTTCGCGGCAGGCGGTTCCCGGCGACCCGTACGACATCGACTACGCCGTCACGCCGGTCGCCGCCACGCGCGGCGACCAGGCGGCTCTGCTCGAAGCGGTGCTGGACCGGCTGTCCCCCGTGGACGAGCTGGTCGCCGACGGCGAGCGGCTGCCGGCCCGTCTCGTGTGGATCCCCGGTCCGAACCGCATCGGCGGCTTCCTGACCGATGTCCCCGCCCTCACCTACCGCGTGAGCGTCCGGCGCACCCCGCCGGCCGTCCCGCCGGTCCGCCCGGTCGACGAACTCGCCGTCACCGCAGACCTCTTGGAGACCGTATGACCACGGCCCTCGCCAACACCCGCAGCCGGCCTGTCGAACTGCACCTGAGCTCGGGCGTGGTCGTCGTCGGACCGCACGGCCAGGTGCCCTGCGACGCCGAGGACCTCGATCTCGGCCAGGTCCGATTCCTGTGCCGTACCGGCGTCCTGGTCGCGCACACCGTGTCCGCCACACCGGCTCGCCGCCCCCGCAAGCGCGGCTGAGAGCAAGAAAGGAGAACCCTGCGATGGCCTTCAACATCGGCGTCAACGTCATCGAGACCGACGGCACCGAGGCACCCACGGTCACGGGTGCCGCCGTCTCGGTCGGCGCGTTCAACGTGCTGACCCAACGCGGCGTACCCAACACACCGGTACGGGTGACCAGTTTCGTGCAGTTCGTGGCTCAGTTCGGCAGCTACTTCGCCAGTGGTCTGGGCGCGTACCTGGTGAAGGGGTTCTTCGACAACGGCGGTCAGACGGCGTACGTCAACCGGGTGGTCGACCCGACGCTGAGCGCCGCCGACGCGGTCGCGAGCCGGACGCTGCCCGACACCGGCGGCACCAACGGCACCCTGCGCCTGGAGGCCGGCTATCGCGGACAGGCCGACCCCGGCGCGTGGGGCCGCGGGCTGTTCGTGCGGACGGCGCTCAGCGCGTCGGCGTCCAGCCGGCTGCGCGAGTCGGCACGGGCCACGGTCACCGGTTCCCCGCTCGCCGCCACGGTCAACCTGTCCTCGCCGCCGACCCTGTCGGTCAAGGTGGACGGCGCGAGCGCACCGACCGCGCTCACCTTCGTCAGCACCGACTTCGCCAATCCGGCGGCCGCCACCCGGCAGGAGATCCGCGACGCGATCAACCGGCAGACGCATCTGCTGGTCGCCTCGCTCAGCGGCGGCAACGCGCTGGTCCTCACCTCGACCGGCGAGCGGGCCGCGGTCGGCGGCGGCTGGACCGGGCTCCAGGTCACCGCGGACGCGACGGCACTCGGCTTCGCCGTGATGGCCAACCCGGTACAGGGCACGCCGGTCGCGCTGAACGCCGGAGGCACCCAACTGGCCAGGCCGGACGGCTTCGACGTGGGCGACGCGATCGTCGTCACCGACAACACCACCACCGCCCGCGTCCGGCTGCTCTCCGTCGACCCGGCGAGCGGCGCCGTCACCTGGGCGCCGGATCTGCCCAACCCCGGCGCGTTCACCGACCTGCGCGCGGTCGCCGTCTCCAACGCCGAGTTCGACCTGACCATCGCGCAGGGGACCGGCGACACCGACCACGCCGTCGAGACGTACACCGGGCTGTCGATGGAGTCCGGCGTCGCGAACTACGCGCCCACCGTGCTGAACAACCCGCTCTCCGGGTCGCGTTACGTACGACTGGTCGACGTCGGCACGCCGAGCCCCGGAGCCGACCGGCCGGCCGCGACGAACGGCTTCCTGTCGTTGCAGGGAGGTGCCGACGGCACTCCCACCGCCACCCACTTCATCGGCGATCCCGCGGCCCGCACCGGCTTCTTCGCGTTCGACCCGTTCGGCGTCCAGCTGGTGTGCTGCGAGCGCACCGACACCGCGATCGCCCAAGCGGCCCTCGCCTACTGCGCCGGCCGGGGTGACGCCATGTTCGTCGGCTCCGTCCCGGAGGGCTTCGTGGCCGCCGGGCAGGCCGTCGCGTACGGGCAGGCGCTCCAGACGAGGAAGGCGTACGGGGCCCTGTACGGGCCGTGGATCGTCGTACCCGACCCGATCGGGACCGGGGCCAGTCCGCAGATCACGCTCCCGCCGGTCGGGCACGTGCTGGGAGTCTGCGCGCGGATCGAGGCGACCCGCGGGATCTGGAAGGCACCGGCCGGCGACGAGGCCAACCTGCTCGGCGTCCTCGACGTGGAGACCCGCCTCTCCGACGCCGACCACACGGACCTCGTGGTCAACGGCGCCGTCAACGGCATCCGGCCGGTGCCGCGGGCCGGGATCGTGGTGGACGCCTCCCGGACGCTCAGCTCCGACCCGCGCTGGCGCTACGTCAACGTGCGGCTGCTGTTCAACTTCGTCGAGAGCAGCCTCCGTACCGGACTGCGCTGGGCACGGCAGGAGCCCAACCGCGAATCGCTGTGGAGCGCCGTCAAGTTCGGCACCGTGACCCCGTTCCTGATGGGGCTGTGGCGCCAGGGCGCGTTCGGCACCGGCAGCCCCGAACAGACCTTCACGGTCACCGTCGACGCCACCAACAACCCACCGGACCAGGTGCAGCAGGGCCTGCTCCAGGTCCAGGTGCTGTTCTACCCGTCCCGGCCGGCCGAGACGATCGTGATCATCGTCGGCCAGCAGGCGAGCGGCGCAACGACCAGTGAGGTCTGAGCCCACCGGACGGTCCACCGGAAGGTCACACCGGACAGTCCCAGCGGATGGTCCCACCAGAGGGAAAGTGAGGAGCGGTCATGCCCAGGGTCAACGACTTCGACGAGGGTTACCGGGCCAATGAGTTCGTCCTCGTCATCGAGGGCGTCGAGAGCCCCAGCGTGAGCAAGGTGTCCGGGCTCAGCGAGGGGGAGCTGGACACGATCGAGCAACCGGACGGCGGCAGCGGTCATGTGTACAAACTGGCCGCCGCGAAGATGAAGTTCGAGCCGCTGACCATCGAGCGGCGGGTCGACGGCAGCGCCGACGACAAGCGGTTCCTGGACTGGTTCCAGCAGACGTTCCGCCTCAACGCCCCACGGCAGGGCGGCTCTTCGGTGCGCAAGAACGGCATGATCGTCAAGCGTCACTTCGGGGATGTCGTCCTGCAGTTCGCCTTCTACGGCGCCTGGGTCAAGTCGTCCAAGTTCACCGACCTCGAAGCCGGGTCGACGAACCTCTTCCTGCAGACCATCGTGCTGGAGCACGAGGGTCTGGAACGCGTCTCCTAGGAGCCCGCAGATGACCCTCACCGATACCGCGCCCGGCCGGGCCGGCGTCCGCGAACTGGACGTCACCCTCCCGATCGGCTACGCCGACCACGACGGACAGACGCACCGGCAGGTGACGCTGCGCAAGATGACCGGCCGCGAGGAGGCGCTCCTCGCCGACCCGGCCAACCAGCGCAACGGCGGCCGGCTGGTCACCGCGCTGCTGCACAGCTGTGTCGTGCGGCTCGGCGACCTGCAACAGGTGCGCCGCGGCGACATCGACGCCATGTACTCCCTCGACCGCAACTTCCTGCTGATCCGGCTGCGCAGCTTCACGTTCGGGCCGGAGCTGCGGGCCGGCTACACCTGCCCGTCCTGCGGTGACCGCTTCGAGCAGACCGAGGACCTGGACACGCTGCCGGTGCGCCCGCTCGCCGACGGGGAACCTCCGCAGGACGTGGTCGTCGAACTCCTCGACGGGTACGTCGACCGCGACGGGTCGGTGCACACCGCGATGACGCTGCGGCCGGCGCGCGGCGACGACGAGGCGGCGGCGGCACCGCAGTTGCGCAAGAACGCGTCGCTGGGCAAGAACGCGCTGCTCGCCCGCTGCCTGAAGTCCCTCGGGGACCTGCCGCCGCACCGGCTGGAGGCGCTCGGCCCGAAGATCCTGGCCGATCTCACCCTGACCGACCGCCGGCTGATCGACCGGGCCTTCAACGACGGAGCGCCGGGCATCGACCTGATCCGCGAGCTGGACTGCCCGGCCTGCGGGCACGAGATGCGGGCCACCTTGGACATGACGAATTTTTTAGTTCTGGAGTGAGTCTCGACCAGCTCCGCCGGGAGGTCTTCTTCCTCGGCTACCACCTGCACTGGCCCTACGGCGAGCTGATGGACATGGCCGCCGGGGACCGGCGCGAGTTCGTGGATCTGCTCGTCGAACAGATCCAGCGGGAGAACGCCCAGGTCGAGGCGGCCCGCGACCGGAACTGACCCGCACTGACCACCAGCCGACCCGCGCTTTGACCGGGTCGGACAGCCGACGGAGGGGAGGGCCGACACGATGCCGGTGATCATGCTGCTGCGCGGGCTGACCGCCTCGCTCTGCGCGACGGTCCGCGCCCTGACGCCGTGGCTGGAGATCGTCGACCACGAGTCGGTGGTCGTCGAGCGCGCCCGCGCCGCGTTCCTGGTGCACTGGTGGGGGTTCGAGACCCCTCTCACCCGGCTGAACCTGAGCGGGTACGTCGTCAACATCGGCCGGCTGGAAGAGCGGTTCGCGGCAGCCCAGCGCTCGGTGCCGGTGAGCCAGGGTGGCCCGAACGCCGTGGGGTCGCTGCTCGGGCTCGCCGGGAAGGTCGCCGGCATGGCGCTGGACCCGCTGTACGCCGCGGCCGGGATCTATCTCCTCCTGAGATTCTCCGAGTTCAGCTGGAAGACGCTGGGCCTCGCGGTGGTGTGGGGACTGGCCCCGTTCCTGCTCGCCGTCGGCCTGGTGGTCGCGCCGGTCGGCACCGGCGTCCTCGTGGGTGGCGGACTGGCTGCCGCGGGCTTCGGCTACGGCCTGCTCGTGGCGCTCGGCGACCGCCGTGAAGTACGCGCCGCCTACGACCTGTTCGGGTCGCTGACCCAACTGTTCATCGCCGTGCGGGACGTGATCGGCCAGGTGCTCGGCGACCGGATGCGCAACCCGCTCACGGCGGGTCTCGTCATCGTCGGAACGCGGCTCGGGCTGCTGTTCGGCCAGCTGCTCGGCGCCGTGGCTTTCCTGGTCGTCCGGGTGGGTCCGGCGCTCGCACCGGTCGCCGCGCTGATGAACGGCCTCGCCTCGCTCGCGGGCGGGGCGGCCACCGCGATCGGCGAGGTGGCCGCGGGCGCGACGTCCCAGGTCGACGGCGCGCTCTCGGCCGACCGCCTCCTCACCCGGGTGACCGGCGTGCTGCGGAGCCAACTCACCGCGGCGGGCGCCGCGTTCGGGGGCGGTCTCCGTGTCCTGGAGTCCGCGCTGTCGACGGTGGGCGGCAAGCTGACCGCGGGCACGTCGGCCGCCGAACTCGGCACGTTCGTCGGAGACTTGATCACCGGGCATCCGACCGTCCGGGCCGTCACCGGGCTGCGTACCGAGGCGGACGTCTTCCTGGCCGCCCTGGACGCCGCACCGAAGAAGGCCAAGAAATCGCCGTCCGGGCCGAGCCGGCTCGCGCCGCTGATCGCCGCGCTGCCGGAGCTGCCCTCCGTCACCTTCCCGCCCCTGCCCTCGCTTCCGTCGCTGTCCGCGCTGCCCGATGCGACGGTGCCGCCCCCGGTGCCCGTCGCCGAACCGCCGTTCGTGGTGCGGGTCCCGGCCGTCCGGGTTCCGGCCGTGACCGGACCGGCCCTGCCGGAGCTGCCGCGCTTGCTGAGCGCGCCGGTCGACCTCGCGCCGCTGAAGGCGATCGTCGACCACCTGCTGCCGGCCGCGCTGGCGGGCCCGGTGCGGGAGAAGGTGGACCGGCTGCTCTCCGACTTCCCGGTCGCCGAGCTCCCGGAGAGCGACGTGCTCCGGCCGGTGGTGCGCACACTGCGGCTGCGGGTGCCCGGCGCCGACCCGGACGATGTGCGCCGCTTCCAGGACGGACTCCTGGCGCGGCTGCGGAAACAGCCCTACCTGACCGGCGCGGGCGGGTGATGACGATGCCGATCGACTTCGCCACGGCCGCCGCCCGGTTCGCCGGGGCCTTCGCCGCCCAGGAGCACGCCATGCGCGTGGCGCGGCGCGCCGTGCGGCCGGTACTGGAACGCCGGCTGCTGGCCGGGCGGCAGGCCGACCGGGCCACCGCGCGCTTCCCGGCGCTGCGGTTCGTCGACGGCGCGGTGACCCTGCGCGTCGTACCGTCGCAGCGCCGTGCGCTCACCCGCACCGCGCCCGTGCCGAGCCTGGCCGACGCCGGGCTCGCGTTCCTCGCCGGACTGACCCGGCCGCTGCGGCTCGACGACGCGGCCGCGATCCCCGACCTGCTGAGCCAACTCCTCGTGATCGCGGCCGCGTTGGACGCCTCGGTGTCCGGCGCGGCGCCGCGGCCGGCCATGTTCGACAGCTCGGACCTCGTCGGAGCCGCGGTGACGGCCTTCCGGGCCCTCTCGGAGGCCAGCGTCAAGGGCGGTGAGCTCGAACGGTTCACCGACCAGATCCGGCCCTTCGCGCCGGCACCCCGGGCCGAGACAGCACCGCCCTCCCCGTCGTCGGCGTCTCCGGCCGGTTCGCTGGACGGGATCGCGGCGGGCATCGCCACCGGGATCGCGGTCGTCGCGCTGCTGCCCGCCGTGGCCGAGTCGCTGCTGGGCGCACTCGGCACGGTGGTCCGGCGCACCCTCCAGCGGCAGTTCGAGGCGGTGCTGGAGCTGCGGCGCGACGCGCTGAGCACCGCGTACGCCCAGTTCGCCGGCCTGATCGGCACGGCGACGCGACTGACCCGCGGGATCGCCGGACTGCTCGGCTCGCACCTGGACCTCACGGTGCGCCTCCTGCTGGCGTTCGGCACCGCCCTCGGTACCCGGATCCGTGACTTCGTCGGCGCGCTCGGCTACGCGCTGCGTGGCGTGGTCCGGTTCACGCGGGTGGCGCTGTTCGTCGTCACCACCGCGTTCGACTTCAACCTGGCCCGTCTGATCCCGTGGATCGGCGGCACGTTCGTTCCGGACGTGGCCGCCTTCTCGCTCGACGACCTCCTCGACAAGCCCGGGACCGGACTCAACCGGAACCTCTACCTGGCTCTCTCGGGCGTCCTGGACTGGATCCGGAAACGGGTGCGCCGCAGCCCGCTGGTGCTGTGGCCGTACGCGCGCCGGCAGCTCCGCCGCGCCCGCCTGCTCCTTGACGCGCTGTTCGACACACACGGTCCTGGGCATGATCTCCTGCCCGCGTTCCCCGAGGGCCGGCCCCTCGCCTTCCACTCGGACTTCCCGCGCCTGGTCGACCCGGCGCTCGGCCCGGCCCTGGCCGGCGCGGTCGGCGCGCTGGGCGACGGGCTGCGCGCCGCCGTCCGGGGAGCGCTCACCAGCACCGCCACCGGCCTGGGCGAGCTCGCCGACGCGAGCGTCGCCGCACAGCGCGACGCGAGCCGGCTCCCGGGTCTCGACCGGATCGGCGGCCAGTCCGTCGCGCTCGCCGACCGGGTGTTCGGCGACGAGATCCGGCGGCAGAGCGCGGCCCCGCCACCGGACCAGCTCGCGCGGACGCTCGAATCCTGGTTGGCGAGCGGCGGATTCGTGGTGGTCGGCGCGGTCATCGACGGGTACGTCGGAGGGCTGGTCGACCGCGCGGGCGATCCGCTCCCCACGTCACCGCGGATCCTGCGCCGGGCCGCGCTCGGACGGGTCGTGCTGCCCCGGCTGACCCTGCGCGTCCGCGCCGGCGGCGACCTCGACGAGGACCTCGCCGCCGCGGTGGCCGCCGCGTTCGCCGGCGCCGTCCGGGACGCCTTCCGCACGGGCGAGCGGCGGCTGCGCGTCCTCACCGAGGGGGTGCGGGTCTGACATGGACGAGACCGAGGAACTCATCACCCAGCTCGGACTGCTGCTCACCCAGACCCGGTTCGGGCGCCGCGCCCTGGAGGACATCGAGCGCGCCACCTCGACCTACGGCACGTTCGCGTTCACGTCCGTCATCACCGCCGGGCCGAACTTCGGCGCGCCGCCGATGCACGAGGGCGCCCTCAAGGTCCACGTGGTCAACATCAACGACCTGGCGCCGGGCGGCGGGTTCGGCGACTTCCTCTCCGGGCTGCTCGGCGGCATCGGCGGGTTCGTCGGCAACCTGATCGGCGGCGCCGCCGGGGGTGCGCTCTCGCAGTTCCGGCTGGTCTGGTCGTTCCAGGACATCGCGAAGCTCGCCGAGCACGTCGAACACATCCTCACCATGATCGGCGGCCCCGCGGTCACCGCCACGGCCAAGCCCGCGCCCGGCGCCGGGGTTCCGCCGAGCCCGGCGACGGGACTGATCGCCCAGTTGGAAAGCATCAAGAGCGCGGTCGACTCCCTCACCAAGCTGTTCCAGGCCGCCGGTGCCCCGCCCGTCGGCGCACAGCCGCCGGTCGACCAACTGGGCAGTGCCACCGCGCTGTTGAACGCCGTCGCGAAGGTCGTGGACGGTCTGGTCCTCGCGCTGCCCATCGCCGTCGGCTCGCTCGCGCTGCTGATCAGCCGGCTCGGAGACATCCGCCAGGGGATCGCCGAGACACTCCGCTTCGGACTGCGGGTCACCCTGCTCCTGCGCGGCGCGCTCCTCGTCCTCGCGCTGGACACGGTGGCCGTCGTGGCCCGGGTCGGAGCCTCCGTCGTAGGCGTCCTGGCGTCCACCGTGGACGGGATCATCGGCGGCGTCTTCGACGGCGTCCAGCAGGCGCTCCTCGCGGTGCTGCGGATCGGCGTCGTGCTCGGCGACGCCGTCAGGGCCACCGTGGACGGTCTGCTCAACTGGCTGGTCCCGACGATCGACGCGGTCCTGCGCAACCTCGGCGACCTCCGGGCGTTCCGGGTCGTCACGCATCTGGTCCGGATCCTGCCCGCGGTCCTCCCGCTGGTCTTCGAGCTGCTGACCGACACCAAGGTGTCCGACCAGCAGCAGAACGCGCTCACCGACGCGGGCAAGCTCGGTCTGCCGGCCACCGCGTTCGACAGCGTGGGCCCGGTGGCCGTCCGGCCCGCGCCGCCGAACTTCGCCGCGGTGCTGTCCGACCCGGCGTTCGTCGCGGGCCTGACCGAACCGCTCGGCAAGGTGCGCAAGCTCGGCACGGACGCGCTCGACCTCGGCACCGGGCGGCTCTCGGACGGGCTGCGCACCATCGGGTCCACCCTGGAGGCCGCCGCGCGGGCCGAGACCAAGCTGTCCGACGCGCGCCTCGGCCGCGCACTCGACGACGTCAGCACCCAGTCGGCACGGCTGGCCGACAGGCTCGTGGTCGGCGAGGCGGCGACACCGCAGACCGGCCTGACCGCGGTCGCGAACGCGTACGAGGCATGGCTGGCCCACGGCGGACTCGACGGCCTGCTGTCCTCGATCACCGGCCACTTCGCGAGTCCGGCGGGTCACGACGGGATCCCGCGCCGCGCGGCCGAGACGGCCGACCGGACCCGGGCCACCGTCCAGATCGACGAGGTGGTCGTCGACGTGGAGAGCGCCGCGCCCGGCCCGGTCGCGGCACCCACCGTCACCTGGACCACCACCGAACCCGCCCTCTCCACCGCCCCGTCGGACGACATCGATCAGCACGCCCGGATGTGGTTCGACTACGACCAGCGCGGCGGCGGCAGCCGGCTGCCCCTACCGATCTAGGAGTCGTCATGGCACGCACCGCCGGCTACCTCGCCAACCTCATCGCCGTCCCACCGCTGATCTTCCGGTTCCAGTTCAACCCGGAGCTGCTGTCCGAGAAGAAGAGCTTCGCCTACCGGGAGACCACCAGCCTCGGCAACTGGGCGTTCGACCAGACCAAGGCGTCCAAGGGCTTCGGCAACGTCAGCGGGATCGCCACCGACCTGAAGGAGATCGGCAGTTCGCTGGTCGGGACGAAGGCCCTGGAGGCCGACTTCGGCAAGCCGCGCTCGTTCGCGCTGGACTTCGCCCTCGACGCGCGGTCCCTCCCCGACATCCCGGCGCAGCAGAACGGCGACGGCTCGGCGTCGGACGACGCGCGGTTCGGCGGCCGGATCGAGCCCAGCCTCGCGGTGCTGCGCTCGTTCATCAACCCGGCCTGGGACCCGGTCAACGACGTACTCGCCTGGTTCAGCGGTGCCAAGACGTTCTGCCCGCCGGCCCAGCCACCGCTGTGCACGCTCAAGCTCGGCGGCATCGACCTGGACTGTGTGATGACCGACCTCAACATCAAGATCACCAAGTTCAAGCCCGACCTCACGCCGGAGCGCGCCGAGGTCAGCCTGACCCTCAACGAACAGACCGCGTCGATCACCACCAGCCTCGACGTGCTCGACCGGCTGGTCGAGGTCGGCAAGTCCTACGGGCAACTGGACCTCCGGGACTGGGTGCAGGCCGTACCGGGCGCCGGCCTGGTGCAGAACATCTTCGAACTCTGAGAGGGGCGCCCGATCATGTCCGTGTCGATCACCTCGCGGTACCGGCAGGCCGCGGTCTACCCGGCCGTGGACGCCACCGGCACCACGCGGCCCACCGTGGCGATCCGCCGGTACACGCCGCCCGCCGCCGACGACATCAACTACGAGCACCGGGTCACCGGCGTCGAGGACATCGAGTACCTGTCCTGGCGCTACTTCGGCGACAGCCAGGTGTGGTGGCGCATCGCCGACGCCAACCCGGTGGAGTTCCCGCTCGACCTGCGACCGGGCGCCGCCCTGTCGGTACCGGCCTCGCAGGACATCGGCGTGGTCAGCCGGGACCGGGTGTTCTGAGATGGCCGTAGCGACCCCGTCCCCGACGGGCAGCGACAACCGGTCCCCGTTCGCCACCGTGCAGATCGGCACCGGCCCGGGCGACCTGGCCGATGTCACGGTGCCGGTGCGCTCGGTCGCCGTGGAGGACCACGACCGGCTCACGGACGAGGCGAAGGTGGTCCTCGACGACCCCACGGGCGTGCTCGCGCACGCCCTGTTCGAGGGCCTGGTGGTACGGCTCGACCTGGGCCGGCGGATGCAGCACACGGCGTTGTTCGAGGGGGTCGTGGTGAGCAGCCGGGTACTGGCCGGCCCCGAGGGGCAGCACATCGAACTGACCGCCCGGGACTACAGCCACCGGCTGGCGCAGACCCCGTTCGACCCGGAGACATGGAACACCGGCGAACCGCTCAGCGCCCTGCTCCGCAAACTGGTCACCGCGCCCGGCACCGGGATCACGGTGGGAACGATCGAGCCGGTCGACGACACCGCGCCCGACGCCCGCGGCGCCGGCCGCTACGTCGCCACCTCGGTCTGGGACTTCATCCTGGACCAGGCCCGCGGCCAGGGCTGCCTGGCGTTCGTGGAACTGGCCGACAACAAGGAGTCCCGGTTCTCGTTCCGGCCCATCGCCGCCATCGCGGCCTCCGAGCCGATCGGCACGCTGCGGTACTGCCGGGTGGGCAGCGACCTGGTCACGTTCACCTACGAGCGGATCAGCTCCGGCGCGCTCCCGGTCCGCTCGGCGAGCACCGTCGATCCGGACACCGGCCGGCTCGTCGACCAGCCGGCACCGCTCACCCCGCCCCGGCCTCCGCTGGCCGCACCGCAGACGGGCCGCGCCCCGGCCGCGGGGGACCGGATGCGCGCGGCGATCGAGGCGCTGACCGGGAAGGCGGCCGTGGCACAGGCCCAGCTCGGCACGCCGGCCGAGCGGGTCGTCGGCAAGGCGGCGGGCACCGCCCAGGACGCCAGGAACCGCGTGAGCGCCGACCCGACCCGGATCGTCGGGATGAGCGGCCGGGGCAAGGCCGTCGGCAACGCGCTCCTGCGGGCCAAGGCGATGCTGCGGATCACCGGCCTCGCGCCGTGGGCCGAGGGGGTCTGGTACCTGACGAAGGTCAACCACGTGTACACCCGCGACCTGGCCGGCGACCGCCAGGAGTCCAGCTACTTCACCCACATCACCGCGACCCGGTGACAGGAGGCCCGACATGCTGTCCGACGAGCTGACCCGGCACACCGGCAACTACTACGGCAAGTACCGCGGGATCGTACGGGACAACACCGACGACGGGCGGCGCGGCCGGCTCCGGGTGATCGTGCCGGACATCTTCGGCCCGGAGGCGCTCGTCACCGCCGAGCCGTGCTTCCCGCACGGGCACTTCTTCGTGCCGCCCAAGGACGCCAACGTATGGGTGGAGTTCGCGGCCGGCGACACCCGGGCCCCGATCTGGGTGGGGGTCTGGTACCCGGCGGACGCCGTCCCGCCCGAGGCCGCGGTGACGCCGCCCGACCACCAGGTCATCCGGACCACCGCCGGGCACACCGTCGACCTCACCGACACCGGCGGCGGGGAACGGATCCTGATCCGGCACAGCGGCGGCGCCTCCGTCTCGATCGAGTCCGACGGCAGCGTGCGCGTGAGCGCCGACCACATCGTGCTGGACGGGTCGAAGGTCGAGGTGGGCGGCGGCGCGAGCGAGCCGACGCTCCTCGGCAACGGGTTCGGCCAGTTGTGGAGCCAGCTGCTCACGCACGTCCACGGCCCGCCCGGCTCCCCGTCGCCCCAACTCGCGCCGCTCGTCCTGCAACCCGGCGTGCACCTGAGCCAGTCCGCCGTCGTGAAGTGAACGAAGTGAAGGAGACCCCATGGCCGACGCCCGCGGAGCGGCGTTCCCGTTCCGGATCGACCCGCACACCGGCGGCATCGCCTGGACCGAAGGCACCGAGAAGATCCGCGACGACCTGCGGGTCCTGCTCGGCACCCGGCTCGGAGAGCGGCCCATGCTGCGCGACTTCGGCACCCGGGTGCACACACTGGTCCACGAGCCGGACGACGACGTGACCGCCGACCTGCTCCGCAAGCAGGCGCACGAGGCGGTCGTACGGTGGGAGCGGCGCGTCGTCGTCACCCGGGCCCGGCTGTCCCGTTCGGACGGCGGACTGCGGCTGCTGCTGAGCTACGTGCACAGCGACAAGCCGGTGTCCGCCGAGATGATCGTCCCCCTGGTGTAGGCGATGACGACACCGGCACCCGCGATCGACTACACCGACAAGGACTTCGCGTCCCTGCGGACGGCGATGCTCCGGCTGGCCCAGCAGCGCCTGCCGGAGTGGACCGACCAGAGTCCCGCCGACCTCGGCATGCTGCTGGTCGACCTGTTCGCCTACGTCGGCGACATCACGCTCTACTACCAGGACCGCATCGCCAGCGAGCTGTTCCCGGGCACCGCCACCGAGCGGGCCAGCATCGTGGACCTGCTGCGGCTGATCGGCTACGAGCTGACCCCGGCCGCGCCCGCCATGGCCGATCTGATGCTCACCTTCCCCCGGCCGGCCGGGGCGCGGACCGTGACCGTCCCCAGCGGCGCGCGGTTCGCCGCCCGGCCGCCGGGCGCCGCCGCGATCGAGTTCACCTACCTCGGCCCCGACCTGGACCTGGTTCTCCTCTCCGACCAACTGCGCCCGGGCGCCGGCCCGGACGGCAAGCCGGTGGTGCGCTACGACCGGCTTCCGGTCGAGCAGAGCCACGCGGTCGGGCCGGTGCTGATCGGCTCGTCCACCGGCGAGGCCAGCCAGTCCTTCGCGCTGCCCGACGCGTCCGTGGTCGTCGCGTCCGTGGTCGTCGAGGTGAACGAGGGCGCCGGCTGGGTGACCTGGGACCGCCGGGACAGCCTGCTCTTCGACATCGCCCCGGACGGGCGGGCCGTGTTCTCGCACCCGGAGGCGCGCTACTACCAGCTCCTCTTCGACGCCGACGGGATCGGGCACGCGGTGTTCGGCGCGGGCCGGGTGCCGCCCGCCGGACCGAGCAACGTCCGCGCCTCCTACCGGGTCTGCCAGGGCACCGCGGGCAACCTCGCGGCCGGCACGGTCACCACCGCGCTCACCACCATCGACACGCTGCAGGCCGTGGTGAACGAGGCCGCGGCGGCGGGCGGCAGCGACGCCGAACGCTCCGACCACGCCGCGCGGTACGCCCCGTTCGCGTTCCGGTCGACCAACCGGGCGGTGACCGCGAGCGACTACGAGGCGCTGGCGCACAGCACCGGCACGGTGGCCAAGGTCCGGGCCCGCAGCGTCTCCTGGAACCAGATCGACCTGTTCGTCGCGCCCGCCGGGGACACCCTGGTCCCGGTCCCGGAAGCACTGCGCAACCGGCTCGTCGGCTACTTCGAGGACAAGCGCATGGCCGGCTGCCTGGTCCGGGTGCTGGACGCGCAGCCGGTCGCCGTGGACATCGGCGTCGAACTGCTGGTCGACGAGCGGTTCGTCACGGACGCGGTGGCCGGGCAGGTCGAGGCCGCGATCACCGCGCTCCTGTCGTTCTCCCGGGTCGACTTCGGCCGGCCGCTGTTCCAGAGCGAGGTGTTCGCCGCCGCCGAGTCCGTCCCCGGGGTCCTCGCGGCGACCGTGACCGGCCTTCGCCGGCAGGACCGGCCCGCGCCGGACGTCGACGCGGAGCTGGCGCGGCACAACCTGCCCCCGCTCGCCGAACTGCCCGCCTTCCTGCGCGACGCCGTCTCGCTCGACGTGGCCACCGACGGGCGGATCGACATCGGCGAGTTCGAGATAGCCGTCCCCGGCACCCTCGACGTGACCGTACGGACGACACTGCCATGAGGATCGACACGTTCACCGCGAGCGCCGACCTGATCGGCCGACGGACCTGGGTCCGCTGGGCGTTCACGCCCGACGCGGGCGAGACGGTGCTCGACGCGCCGCCGGTCACCGTACGGCGCAAGACGCGCGACTTCGCGTTCCCGGACACCGGCGCGCCCTGGCTGCTCTACGACAGCGCCGCGTTCCCGCCCGCACCGGTGCCCGGGGCGCTCACCGTGACCGATCTGCCGGACAGCGACGCCGCCGCCGGCGCGCTGCGGGTCCGGGAGCGGACCGTCACCGTGACCGAGACGGTCGCCGCGGTGTCCCGTGAGGTGCTCCGGCTCGTCACCCGCACCGTCTTCGGCGCGGACCGCGCCGTGCTGCGCCTGGAACTCGACCTGCTCGACGTCGGCGGCGTCGGCCGCGGCGAGCTGGACGCGGGCACGCCGTACTACTACGAGCTGGACAGCGCGGCCCTGGGCCGGCCGCTGCTGGCCGTCGCCACCCCCGGCGACGTGCACGGCGCGCACCGCACGCTGTACGAGCTGATCCCCGAGGTGTACCGGCGTCACGACACCGTCACCCGGGTCCCCGACGCCGCCACCGGACTGCTTCCCGAGGCCGGCACCAACGGCGGGCAGTTACGCCGCTTCGTCGACGTGTACGGCGCCGCCGTCGACGCGATCCGCAGCTCCGCCGACAACCTGCGCGGACTGCGCGCCGTGTCGGACGTGGACAGCCGGTTCCTGCCCCTGCTGTCGCAGTGGGTCGGCTGGGACCTGACCGCCGACACGGACCTGGCACGGCAGCGCAACGAGATCCGCACCGCGCCGAGGCTCTACGACTCCGTCGGCACCGTCCCCGGACTGCGCAGCCTCGTCGACTTCTACACCGGCTGGTCCACCCGGGTCGCCGAGTTCTCCCAGCACGTCGCGCGGGCCGGGCTGGCGCCGCAGCGCAATGTCTTCGCCGCGGCCCGGCGCGACGGGGCGTGGTGGGGCGCCGAGGAGGCGTCCGCCGTGCTCGGCTTCACCGCCCCGCACGACGTCGCGACCGGCACCGCCACCACCAACGCCGTGCTGACCGGCGCGGCCGGCGAGCCGTTCGCGCTGCGCACCGGGATGACCGTCACCATCGCGCCGGACGGCGGCCTGCCGATCACCCTGACGTTCGGCCCGGCCGACTTCGCCGACCTCGGCGCCGCGACCGCCGCCGAGGTCGCGGCGGTCGTGAACCGGGACATCGGCGAACTGCGCGCGGACGGGACCGGCGGCGCGGTGCGGCTCGTGTCGCGCCTCACCGGCGAGGCGTCCCGTATCGAGGTGCGCACCGCGGCCGCGAGCCTGGTCTCGCTGGACGGCGCGGCCCGCGGCCGGCTCGCCACCGTGACCGACCCGACCGGCCGGCTGTGGATGGCGCACGCCTCCACCGTCGGCGCCGGCGGGGTGGTCCCCCGGCTGCACCTCAAGGCGTACTTCCGGGGAGCCTGGGCGGACACCCGGGTGGTCGAGCCCCAGCCGGTCGCGCCGCAGGCCGAACCCGCGCCGGTCGCGCTGCCGGACGGCCGGCTCGGCCTGGCCTGGGTCGAGCACCCGGACACCGGTGCGGCGCGGCTGCGCTGGCGGCTGGGGACACCGTCCGCACCGACCCCGGCCCGGCTGCGCGGCGACGCGTCGGCCCCGTACGCGCTGACCACCGACACGGTTCTGACCCTCACCGGCTACGGCGCCACCGAGCGGTTCACCGTGCGCGCGGCCGACTACGCCGATCCGTCCGCGGCCCGCGCGGACGAGGTCACCGCCGCGTTCAACGCGCAGCTCACCGGTGTCACGGCGGCCGTCGCCGGGGACGGTTCGCTGGCCCTGGCCACGACCTCGACCGGACCGGGGGTCGCGCTGAGCGCCGATCTGGCCGCGTCGACCGCGGCCCGGGCACTGGGGTTCGGCGACCGCGCGCTGACCGGGCAGGGCGGCTGGCAGCCCGACGTCGACTGGGCCGCCGCCACGGACATTCCGGCGGTACCGGCGGGCCGGCACGCCGACTGCGCCGCCGTACTCGACCCGGAGGGGGCGGTACGGCTGTGCTGGGCGAGCCGGCTCGACGGGTGGCGGCTGTACCGGCTGCGGTGGGACGGCCGGGTACGGATCGCCACCGCGACCGGGGCGCGGGTGCTGGCCGGGGACGGCGCGGTCACCCCGCTCACCGGGCTGCCGTCGGCGGACGTACGGGGTGTCGCGGTCGACGCCGACGGGTCGAGCTGGTTCGCCACCGGCGCCGGGGGAGCCGTACGCCGGCCGGACGGGACGACGACCGTGTTCACACCGGGCACCACCGCCGGAAGCCTCTCCACCACCGATGTACGGACCGTGGCCGTGGACCCGTCCGGCACGGTGTGGTTCGGCCACGGCGGGGGCGCCGCCGCGCTCTCCACGGGCGGCTCGTGGCAGGTGGTCACCGCGACGACGGGTGGTCTCGCGAGCAACGACGTGCGGCACGTCACCGCCGACTTCACCGGCGCGGTGTGGTTCGCCACCGGCGCGGGCCTGTCCCGGCTCGACCCGGCGGGCACCTGGACCACGTTCCTGGCCGGAACGGAGGTGCGGCACGCGGCACCGGCCCAGGACGGCTCGCTGTGGACGGCACTGGCGCACGGCGTCGCCCGCGTCGGCGCCGACGGGTCGGTGCGCACCGTGGACCTCGGCGCCGCCGCCGACGTCCGGCAGGTCGCCCCGGCACCCCCGGCGGCGAACCCGAAGCCGCAGGCGGACGACGCGGGGCCGGTGTGGGCCGCGACCGCCGCCGGCCCGGCCGAGATCCGGTCGGTACGCGACATCCGCGTCCACACGCCCGCCGAAGGTCTGCCCAGTGGTGACTGCCGGGCCGTCCTCGTCGACCAGGGCACCGTCTGGGCGGGTACCGCCGCCGGTCTGTCCTTCCTGGACGGTTCCGGATCGTGGCGCACCGTGTCCGGACTCGCCACCCCGGTCCGGGCGTTGAGCGGCTCCTGGTCCGCTCCGGGCTGGTTCGCCCCCGGTGGCCCCGGCGAGCGCGAACCGCATCTGACCGGCGACGGAAACCGGCTGTGGCTGGCGTCGGCCGTCCGGCACGCCTACGCGGACCCGGACGACCGCTGGCAGATCGTCGTACGGCACCTCGACTTCCCGTCCGCCGGCTGGTCGGCGCCGACCGCCGTCACCGGTGTCACCGGCACCGACCGGGAACCGGCGCTCGCCCCGCTGCCGTCCGGCGCCGCCCGCGTCTACTTCCGCTCCGACCGGGGCGGCGGCCCGCGCCTGTGGTCCGCCGATCTGGACGCCACCGGCAGCCCGTCGGCACCCACGGTGGTCACCAGCGGGCCGGCCTCGGACGCGAACCCGGCCCCGGTCCCGTTTCCCGACGGTACGACGTGGCTGTTGTTCCGCAGCGACCGCAACGTCGGTCTCGGCCGGCTCGGCGGCGGTGTCCCCGGCCCCGGCCTCGCCCAGGCCGGCCGACGCGCGCCGGAGGAGGCGTCCGTCCGCCGGTTCGCCGGCACCGTCACCGCGACCCTCGCCGACCTCGACCGCAACCGCGGCACCCGGCAGTTCGGCGATCTGCTCGACTACACGCCGCAGCGGCCGGACGGGTCCGCCCTGGCCGCCGACGAGGTCTACACGCCGTCCACGATCGGGCTCTACGTCGAACGCGGGCCCACCGGCCGGCCGCTCGTGCAGCGCGACGCCGACCGTCTGCGACAGCTCCTGGAGCGGTTCCTGCCGGTCAACCTGCGGGCCGTCGTCGTGCTCGGCTCGGGCCCGCTGGAGGAGCTGGTCTTCCCGGCGGGGCACGAGCTCGCCGACGCGTTCAGCGACGACTACCCGATCGCCGAGGTGCTCCGGATCGCCGAGGAGACCGCGGTCGCCCTGCCCGGCTGGCAGGTGTTCCTGTCCACCGACGGTACGAGCGTCACCGTCGACCCCACCAAGCCCACCACCCTGCGCCGACGCGTCTGGTGGCCACCGTTCCGGTAGGAGGAGCGCACATGTCCGCAAGCGAGTACCCGGCCGGTCAGCTGAACGGTCAGTACCGCGACGTCCTGTACGACGCCGCGGGCCGGGTGGTGTGGGACCACGGCTGGCGGTCCAACACGATCGTCGGGGACTGCCGCCGGCTGCTGGCCACCATGCTGCGCGGCACCCCCGGCTCGACCGGGCTGCTCGGCCTGCGGGTCGGTGCCGGGCTGAGCCAGTGGGACGGCGCCGGTCCGCCGCCGGCCGGCGCCGCGCAGACCGCGCTGGTCGACCCGCACCCGCACACCGTCGCCGCGGCGGACCTGCGGATGGACTTCCTCGACTCGGCGGCCGTGTCCGCCGCGCCCACCAACCGGCTGCAGATCCAGGCGACCCTCGGGCCCGGCGTGCCGAACTGGCCGGACGCGAACCACGTCAGCGGCAATCTGCGCGAGTTCGGCCTGATCGCGAGCCTGGACGGGACCACCGTGCTCGTCAACTACGTCACCCACCCCGTCATCGCCAAGGATCCCGCGAGCACGTTGCAGCGGACCGTCTGGCTGACGTTCTGAAGCGGAGAACCCATGGCCTCGATGACCTCCAGCACGTTCCACCCGCTGCTGCGGTACGTGAACGTGCGGCTCCAGCAGGGCGTACCGATCGTCGACTCGGACCTCAACGAGCTGGACGACGTCCGCAAGTTCGAGCTCAGGGCGTTCCTCAAGTGGTACGTCGGCGACGGCGTGCCCGAGGGCACCAACGGCTTCCAGATCACCGGCGGTCTGAGCAACGACTTCACCATCGGCGCCGGAGCGCCGGCCGGCGGCAGCGGCGCCGAGCTGGACACCGCGCTCGCGCACACCGGCCGGATCATCGTCGACGGTCTGGATGTCATGATCACGACCGATCTGGCGTTCTCGGCCCAGCCGCTGCACGCGTCGCAGTCCGGCGCCTCGGCCCTCGCTGCGAAGCTCGGGGTACCCGTCGTGCCGGCCCTCACCACCCCGGGCACGGCCACGACCCTGGTCGCCTACCTGGACGTATGGGAGCACCTGGTCACTCCCGACGACGATCCGAACCTGATCCTGCCCGCGCTCGGCGTCGAGTCGTGCGCCCGGATCAAGCGCGAGTGGGTGGTGCGCGTGGGGGCCGCCGTACCGGTGTCCGGGTCCTCGGACTTCCTGGCCGGGCACTCCTACACCGGGCTCGCCGGGCTCACCCGCCCGGCCGCCACCGCCCTCATCGCGTCGTCGAACATCGTGGACAAGCGCCAGCGGCGGCTGCTGCTTCCGCCGGCGCACCTGATCGCCGACACCGTGGGCGTCGACCCGTTCGACTACCGCGGCGGTGTCAACCGTCCGCTGATCAGCCTGCGCAGCGCGATCAACGCGCTGCTGGCCGGCCAGCTCCCCACCACGGGCGAGGTCGCCGTCGCCAACGGCCCGGGCGCCGACCTGCTCGGCAAGGCGGTGTTCCTGGACAACGCGAACGGTCTGGTGATCGTCTGGCAGTCCAGCCAGTCGGGCATCAGCCAGGTGGCCCTGGCCCGGATCGACCTGGCCAACCCGAGCCTCACGAGCGTTTCGGCGACCCCGTTGACCAGCGGCGGCGTGCACGCGGCACCGACGGCCCTGATGCTGCCCAACGGGGATTTCCTGGTCGCCTACCAGACCGCGGCGACCGAGGACCCGAACGCCGACCTGAAGCTGAAGCGGGGGCCGTTGGCCTCCCTCGCGGGAGCCGGCGAGGTGACGATCGCCGCCACCGCCAACGTCGCCGACCAGCGGGCGCAGGCGGTCCTGGCGGGCGACTTCGTGGTCTTCGTCTTCGACCAGTCGGGCAGCAGCACCGACAAGTGGTCCTACCTCCGCTACAAGCACACCGACAACTCCTTCCCGGACACCGCGCCGGTGCAGCTGGCGGTGAACTCCGGCGGCCGGGCCGTGCACACGGCGTCGGCCGGGAACGTGGTGTTCATCGCCTTCCACGACGGCACCAAGCTCACCGCCGTGCTGCTGAACCCGGTCACCAACACCGTCAGCAGCAGTACGCAGCAGACCGGGCAGGCGACCGACATCCACGTCCTGGCGCTCAGCGCCACGTCGGCGCTGGTGTTCTACAACAGCGGCAGCGGGCTGTCCGTGCTCACGTTCAGCGGGACCACCTGGTCCGGTCCGGCCGCCGTCTCCGGCACCGACGCCAACGACAGCCAGCCGGCCGCGGTCCAGGACGCCGACGGCACCGTCTGGCTGCTGTCCACCCGGAAGTTCTCCGACAACACCAACCACGTCGTCGTACGCCGCCGCAACGCGGCCAGCGGCGACTGGACCGCGCCGCAGCGGCTGGCCCCGAGCGCGGGCAACGACGGGTTCCCGGCCGCGGTTCCCGTCCCGGGCCAGGGCATCTGGGCCGTCTGGGCGAACGACCGCAACGGCTCCACCAACACCGACCTGTTCGCACGGCGGGTCATCACCGCCATCTGAGAGATCCGAGAAGGGCGTTCCATGCCACAGCCACGCATCACCAAGTCCACCGTCCCGGCCACCAACTCCTACACGGTCAGCGACGCGAAGGCGTTCGTACTGCACTTCCACCAGGACATCGCCGCCGGGGTCACCAAGGCCGTCAACATCACCTACGGTGTGACCGCCGCCGACCCGATCCTCGAACTCACCCTCACCGGCAACGCCCCGATCAACCTGCTGACCGTCCCGCCGGGCCAGGAGGTGACGGTCGGCGACTTCACCGTGGGGGTCACGGTCGGCCCGCCGGACACCGACACCGACACCGTCCTGGTCAACTGCCGGATCACCAACCAGACCCTCGGCTCCCTCGGCTCCCCGTGGACCCTGCGCGGCAGCCGGACCGCGCCGAACCAGTGGGACATCCGGTTCTCCGACACCACCGCCCTGGTCGACTACGTGATCTGCGACCCGCGCGCGGTGGTCCAGGACCCGGGAACGGCGCTGGAACAGGATCACGTCACGCTGGTGGCCGACGACGCGACGGGCCTGGCCTCCGAGCCGACCGTGCTCGGGCTCGCCAACCTGCCGCCGAACGCGTTCACGCCGAGCTACCTCTGGCACCATGACGCCGAACTGGCGATCCTTCCGATGGACGAGACCACCGACACCCCGACGCTCGACGTGACGCTTCCGGGCGTGTACGCGACGATCGCAGCCCCGCTGACACTCACCACCTCGTTCGGCACCGACGGCTTCCTCACCAACGTGAGCGAGCCCAGGCAGCTGACGATCAGCCACCGGCCGCAGGACATCGTGCTGGTGCTGGACCGCTCCGGCAGCATGGCCGCCGAGAACAAGTGGACCAACGCCGTCATCGCCACCCGGGCCCTCGTCCACCTCATCGCCGACGCCCGCGCGGGCGTCAACGACCAGGACCGGATCGGCATCGTCACGTTCACCGACCCCGGCGGCTGGCACGGGCTGCCGGTCTCCGACGAGGTCGAGATCGCGATGCCGCTCACGGCACTGAAGGACGCGCGCGAGGCCATCAACACGCTCGACCTGGGACAGCCGGCCGACAACACCAACATCGGCGACGGCCTCGTCGCCGCCCTCGACCTGCTCGCCGACGCCGGCCCGATCGGCGACCGGCGTTTCACCGTGGTCTGCATGACCGACGGGCTCCAGAACGCGGGCCACTACTACATCGGTGACACAGTGCCGGACAACGCGCCGCCCGGGACGGTGGAGGCGCTCACCAGCGTCACCGGTGCCAGGAAGCTGATCCTGGCCGGCGCGCGCATGTACGTCATCGGCCTCGGCTCGACCATCGACGTCGAACTGCTCAGGAAACTCACCGACACCGGCTTCAACCAGGTCCTCGACCCGGCCGGCCTGCCCGGGGTGTTCACCGACATGCTGCACTTCTCCCAGGAGGTCAACCGGCCCAGCCCGAGCGACAAGGCGCCCGAGCCCATCCCCAGCGAGGCCGGCCGGGTCTACGTCAGGACCACGGACGCCGACCGGGTCGTCCTCTCGGTGATCGCCCCGCCGACGGACGGCACCATCGCGCTCGACCTGTGGGACGGCCTCGGCTTCGTCCCGCCCAGCCCGGTGCCCGAAGCCAACGTGTCGGAGACCGACCAGGCCCTTTCGGTCGGCGCGCCGGACAAGCTGCCCGAGGGGGAGGTCATATGGCGGGTGAGCCTGCTGGACAGGACCACCCAGGAGCCGAAGGCGCTGACACCGGACCAGGTGCTGCTCTACGAGGACCTGCACCTCAAGGCCGAACTGACGCTGGACCAGCAGGCGTACCTGACCGGCGACGACATGGTCCTGACGGTCCGCATCCGCCGCGACGCGGCACCGGTCCTCGGCGCCGTCGTCCGCGCCGAACTCGACGCCCCCGCCGTGGGCCTTGGCGAGGCGCTGTCGGCGGCCGCCCTGTCGGCGGCCCCGCCGGCGGCCACGGCACCGGCGAACCCGGGCGGCAGGGACGTCCCGCCGCCGGCCGAGCAGCGCGTCATCGACCTGATGCGCCACAACGGCTGGTCCCGGTGGCCGCGCCACCAGGCGCCGGGCCTGTTCGCGGACGGCACCGACCTCCTGCACGACAAGAACGGCACAGGCGACTACACCAACACGTTCAGCCGGGTGCTCAAGGCCGGCGCGTACGGCTGGAAGGTCTTCGCCGACGGCCAGGACCCGCAGGGCAACGCGTTCGACCGCCAGCTCACCGTCTCCACGGTGGCCGCGGTGAAGGTCGACGCCCGTACGACGAGGGTGAGGACCGAACGCATCCTCCACCACCCCAGCGGGCTGCGGGCGACGAGGATCACCGTCACACCGCAGGACGTGCGGCACGAGCGGCTGGGCCCCGGTCACGACGACGAGGTCGTCTTCGCCCTGAAGGACGGCATGTTCGAGGAGATCCTCGACCACCAGCCCGCGCCGGTGTTCACCGACGGGACCTATCAGCGGGTCATCCTGTTCAAGGCCAACCAGCATCCGGTCGTCTCGGTCCGCGCCGCGGGCACGCTGCTCAAACCGATCGACGCCACCGGGTGACACACCCGCGGCCACGCGCCCGGATCCCCGCTCCGGGCGCGTGGCCGAAGGGCGGCGCGGGTCAGGCCGCTGTGATCAGTCCTGCGCCATTCCCGTCTTCACCCCGGCGCCGCACAGCGGCACCACGGCCTCCCGTCCGCCCAGCGCGCCCTCCCGGACCGCCGCCCAGCAGGCCACCCCCGTGGACTCCACGTACAGCCCGCGCCCCGCGAGATCCGTCTGCGCGTGGCGGATCTGGTCCTCCGTCACGGTCAGGAAGGCGCCCCCGGAGGCGCGCACCGCGCGCAGGATCTGGCGGGCCCGGAGCGGATGCGGGATCGCGATGCCCTCGGCGAACGTGGGCGCCATGGGGGTGACACCGACGAGGTCGTCGGCGCCCTCGGACCAGGCGCGGGCCAGCGGGGCGACCGCGGCGGACTGGACGGCGTACAGGGCGGGCCTGCGGTCGATGAGCCCCGCCGCGTGCAGTTCGGCCACGGCGAGGGCGGCGCCGAGGAGCAGTGTGCCGTTGCCGACCGGCACCACGACGACGTCCGGAAGTCGTCCGCCGAGGTCCTCCCAGAGTTCGTGGACGTACGTCTTCGTGCCGTGCAGGAAGTACGGGTTGAACACGTGCGAGGCGTAGAACACGCCGTCCTCGTCGGCCGCCTCGCGGGCCGCCCGCGCCGTCGCCTCGCGGTCGCCCTCGACCACCCGCAGCCGCGCCCCGTGCGCCTCGATCTGCTCCAGCTTCTTCGCGGAGGTGCCCTCGGGGACGTACACGGTGCAATGCAGCCCGGCCCGCGCGCAGTACGCGGCGACGGCCGTGCCCGCGTTGCCGCTGCTGTCCGCGAGCACCTGCCGGGGCCGCAGCCGCAGCGCCAGCTCGGCCAGCAGCACGGCCCCGCGGTCCTTGAACGACAGCGTCGGCATCAGGAAGTCGAGCTTGGCCGAGACGCCCTCGCGAAGCGGGACCAGAGGAGTGCGGCCCTCGCCGAGGCTGACCGTGGGCGCGGCCAGCGGCAGGCACTCCGCGTACCGCCACAGCGAGTTCACCCGCCCGGTCAGGGAGGTGAGGGGAGCCGGCGTCGGCGCGAAGTCCAGATCGAGCGGGCCGCGGCAGACCGGGCAGCACCAGGCGAGCGAGCCGGCGGGGACACGGGTGCCGTCCGTCGGGCAGAAGCAGTCCGGCAGTGGAGTCATAGGCGCAGGGTAGACGCGCCCGGGGGTGACGGAGCGTCACGAGCTGACGCCCGCTGTCATGGCCCCGCCGTGCCGCGCTTACGATGCGCCCAGTCATTCGGCAGTCGTACACAGGTTCCACCGCAGGTGGATGAGGAGCAAGGGAACTCGTGGCCATACCCCCGCCGCCCGGCCCGCAGCAGCCCGAGGGACAGTACCCGCCGCCAGGGACGCCGCCGGGCGCTCCGGAGGCACCGCCCGGCACCCCGGTGGCGCCCGGTGCGCACCCGCCTCCGTATCCGCACGCTCCGTACCCCCAGGGCCCTTTGCCGCAAGGGCCATACCCGCAAGGGCCGTACCAGCAAGGGCCGTACCAGCAGTTCCCGTACGCGGGCCCGTACCAGCCCTGGGGGCAGGGTTACTCGCCGTACAACCGGCCCGTGCCCTTCAACGGGTTCGCGATCACCGCGCTGGTGCTCGGCATCCTCTGCTTCCTGCCCGCCGTCGGGCTGGTGCTCGGGATCGTGGCGCTCGTCCAGATCAAGAAGCGCGGCGAGCGCGGCAAGGGGATGGCGGTGGGCGGCATGGTGATGTCGTCGATCGGTGTCCTCCTGCTCGTGCTCATGGTCGCCACCGGGGGAGCGGGCGACTTCTGGGACGGCGTCAAGGAGGGGGCGGGCGGCACCGGCAACACGTTCTCCCTGCACAAGGGCGAGTGCTTCGACGCGCCGGGCGACACCCTGGAGGGCCTCGCCTACGACGTCGACACGGTGCCGTGCGCCGGGAAGCACGACGCCGAGGTGTTCGCCGAGGTGGCGGCGCACGGCGACTCCTACCCCGGCGACTCCGCGGTCTCCGCCGAAGCCGGCGACCAGTGCTACGCGCTCACGGACACGTACGCGATGGACGGCTGGGCCGTCCCGGACAACGTCGACGTCTACTACTTCACGCCGACCCCGCAGAGCTGGCGCACGGGCGACCGCGAGATCACCTGCATGTTCGGGAACACCGACGAGCAGGGCACCCTGACCGGCTCCCTGCGCAAGGACGCCACGACGCTCGACGCGGACCAGCTCGCCTACCTGAAGGCCGCGCGGATCCTCAACAGGGCGATGGACTCGGCCCCCGACAAGGCGTACGTCGAGGACGATCTGCCGGGCCACAAGAAGTGGGCGACCCGGGTCTCGGGCGCGCTCGCCGCACAGGCGGGCCTGCTCCGCGGCCACCCGTTCGCCCCGGCGGCGAGCGCGCGGGTCGCGGCCCTGGTCAAGGACCTCGACCGGTCCCGGAAGGAGTGGGCGAAGGCCGCGGACGCGCCGGACGCGGACACCTTCTACGCGCACTACGAAAAGGGCGTGAAGCTCATCGACCCCAAGAAGACGGTCACCACCCGCAAGGTTCTGGGGCTCGCCACCACTCCGCCGAAGCACGACGACGCCGAGGGCGGCGACAACGGTGGTGAAGGCGGCGGCGGAATCGAGGTGTGACGGCGGCCACAGTGGGGAGAAAGCGCCTGCGTAATGCCCTCAAGGGGCATGCGTCATCACATCGAGTGATTCTCTGGCCTTTGCTTGCATGGCACAACCCACGGTTGCCACGCTGTTGCTGTCTGTACAACCTGATGGGAGCGGCTAAGTGACTTTCGGTGAGCAGCCGGCGTACTTGCGTGTCGCGGGTGATCTCCGCAAGAAGATCGTCGACGGCTCGCTGCCACCGCACACCCGACTCCCCTCGCAGGCCAGAATCCGCGAGGAGTACGGCGTCTCGGACACGGTCGCCCTGGAGGCGCGCAAGGTCCTGATGGCCGAGGGCCTGGTCGAGGGCCGCTCCGGTTCGGGAACCTACGTACGGGAGCGGCCGGTGCCGCGCCGCGTGGCCCGGTCCGGATACCGGCCGGACAGCGGTGCCACCCCCTTCCGCCAGGAGCAGGCCGACCTCGCCGTGCGCGGCACCTGGGAGTCCCACAGCCGGCAGGTCGAGGCGAGCGGCGCGATCGCCGAGCGGCTGGCCATCCAGCCGGGCGACCGTGTGATGTGCACGAACTACGTCTACCGGGACGGCGGCGAGGCGATGATGCTCTCCACGTCGTGGGAGTCGCTCGCCGTCACGGGGCGTACGCCGGTGATGCTCCCCGAGGAGGGCCCGCTCGGCGGCATGGGTGTCGTCGAGCGCATGGCGGCCATCGACGTGATCGTGGACAACGTCACCGAGGAAGTGGGCGCGCGCCCCGGCCTCGCCGAGGAACTCCTCGCGCTGGGCGGCGTACCCGGGCATGTGGTCGTCGTCATCCAGCGCACCTTCTACGCCTCGGGCCGTCCAGTGGAGACGGCGGACGTGGTGGTCCCGGCCGACCGGTACCGGATCGCCTACCACCTGCCCGTGAAGTGACCGCGCGGCACCTCCGTACGGCACTTCGTACGCCCTTTCACGCGCCGTAGCGTCCGGCCTCTGGGCGTGCGCCATGACCGGCGGTCCCCGTGCGGACCGCCGGTGCCTCAACGGGGCCGTCCGTGAACCCGGTTGGAATCTGGCCGTTCTCAACTGGCGGGCCGGGGAAGGACTTAGCCCTGTTCGAGGGCGCGCGGGGAGCCGAGGGCGGCGCGTTCGACGGCGTGCGCCCCCCGGGCCGGCGTTCCCTACTGGCCGGTTGCGTACCTCTTCGTGAAAAGACGTATTCGCTGCGTGAAGGTTAGGCGTAGGCTCGGGCATATGCGGAATGCGGTTTCCTTGGAATGCGGGGTTCGGCGGGGGCCCGGGGCGGGAAGCGGAGGGGCTTGATGACCGACAGCACGATCACTCTTCCCTGGCTCGTCATACGGCAGGACGACAACGGCAATCGCTATCGCGTGGGCAGGTACGCGACCCGCGCCGAGGCGCAGAAGATCGCGGACAGCCTCGACGACCGCGGGCACAAACAGCTCTACTGGGTCGAGCGGATAGGGCAGAACGGAACCCACTGATCCATCCCGCCCGGGACCCCGCCCCGCTCCCGTAGGCTCCGGCGCATGACGGAACGGATCGTGGTGGTCGGAGGCGCCCTGGTGCGCGACGGGCGCCTGCTCGCCGCCCGCCGCAGCGCACCCCCCGAACTCGCCGGGCGCTGGGAACTGCCGGGCGGCAAGGTCGAGCCGGGCGAGACCCCCGAGCGGGCCCTCGTGCGCGAGCTGCGCGAAGAGCTCGGCGTCGACGCGGAGGCGCTGGAGCGCGTCCCCGGCGAGTGGCCCCTGAAGCCGGGATACGTCCTCGTGGTGTGGGCCGCCCGGCTGCTGCCCGGCTCGGCCGAACCCGGAGCCCTCCAGGATCACGACGAGCTGCGCTGGCTGACCCCCGAAGAGGTCTGGGACGTGGACTGGCTGGACCAGGACGTACCGGCGGTCAAGGGCGCGCTGCCGTGGCTCGATCCGGGCGCGTGACGAGCCGGGCGCGGAATTCGTACGCCGTTCGCGCCATAGTGTGCCCCCTGGTGCGGTAAGGCATCACGCATACCGGGTATGTGCCCATTAATCCCACGAAACCCGACATGGGTGGGTTCCTGGCCTGGGAAGTGATCGGCTTGATCGACACCGAAGGCGACTGCGCAGAGTGGACCTTTCCCGCGGAGCCCGGTGCCGTCCGCACCGCCCGCGCCGTCGTCCGGGGACAGCTGCACGAATGGGGTCTCGACTCTCTCGGTGACATCGCCGCACTGCTGGTCAGTGAACTGGTGACGAACTCGCTCCGGCACGCGACGGGCCCGATCGGTGTCCGCCTCGTACGTCCCGGGGACGTGCCGGACGCTCTCCGCGTCGAGGTCTCCGACCCGCTGCCGGACCCGCCCCGCGAACGGGCCGCCGACACCTCCGACGAGAGCGGCCGCGGACTCCAGCTCGTGGCCGGCTCGTGCAGACGCTGGGGCACCCGGCCCGCGGACACCGGCAAGACCGTCTGGTTCGAGCTGGCCGTGCCGGGCTGAGACGCGGAGGGTTCCGACGACCGCGCGGTGTCCGGCCGGATCATGACCCCGACGGGTGTCGGATTGTTTGATTCGACGGGGCGCCACCTGGTTAGAAGACTTGGGAGTATGTCGCGGCCGGTCCAAAAACCATCGGGACCGTGCTGTGATCGTGAACACCGTGTCGTGCGGCGCCGTAGTGCTGGATACTGCGGGCAGCCGCCTCCGGTGACCGGTGCCGGACGCGGTGAGCTGGAGGGGACGGTTCGCGTGAGCGAGATACCAGCGAAGGCCACGGAGTCCGAGGACCCGTCGGACGGCGCGAGGGCTGATGCGGCGGGCGATTCGGCGCGCGCCGTTCCCGGCGGGGCCGGGGGCGGGACCACGGGCGAAGAGGCCGACGGCGCGGTGGCAGGCCTGGCCGGTGACGCGGTCGGCGAGGCGCCGGGTGACGCCATGTGGCAGAGCAGCCCACCCGGTTCGATCTACGACTACATCAAGGCCGCCTCCTTCTCCATCGGCGCCGACGGGCTGGTCGACCAGTGGAGTCTGCGGGCCGAGCAGCTCTTCGGGATCTCCGCGGAGCGGGCCGTCGGCATGGACCCCATCGAGGCGTTCGTCACCGCCGACCAGCGTGAGTTCGGTCAGCGGAAGATGGCGGAGATCCTGGACGGCCGCGAGTGGACCGGTCTGGTGCCCTTCCGGACGCCCGCCTCCGAGGACACCGGTGAGGGCGCCGAGAGCTCCGGGGGCACCGAGGGCCTCGCCGAGGTCTATGTGATGCCGACCACGACCGAGCACGGTGAGCGGGCCGCCCTCTGCATCGTCGTGGACGTCCGCACCCTGCGGAACATCGAGACGGACCTCGCCGCCTCGCAGGCGATTTTCGGTCAATCTCCTTTCGGATTCCTGCTGATCGACACGGACCTCCGGGTCCGGCGCGCCAACCAGCGGTTCGCCTCCATTTTCGGCGGAAGCGTCGACGACCACCGCGGCAAGGGCGTTCACGACTATCTCCCGCGCGCGGAGGCCGAGCGGGTGACGGCGATCCTGCGCCGGGTCCTGGAGACCGGTGACTCGATCACGGACATGCACGTCACCGGACAGGTCCCCGGCTCCGACGAGCGCCGCCACTGGTCCATCAACCTCTACCGGGTGCACAGCGGCAGCGGCCGTCCCATCGGTATCGCCTGGCTCGGAACCGACATCACCTCCCGCCGCGCCGCCGCCAGGGAAGCGGCCGCCGCACGGCGAAATCTCGCCCTTCTGAACGAGGCGGGCGCCCGCATAGGCAACTCCCTCGACCTGGAGACCACCGCACGCGAACTCCTCGACGTCGTGGTCCCCGGCTTCTGCGACCTCGCGACGGTCGACCTGTACCAGGGTCTGCTGGCCGGCGACGAGACCCCGCCGGGCCTCGCGGACGGCAGTGCCGAACTCCGC
The DNA here is from genome assembly GCF_055588305.1 of Streptomyces sp. NPDC042002. Taxonomy (NCBI): domain Bacteria; kingdom Bacillati; phylum Actinomycetota; class Actinomycetes; order Kitasatosporales; family Streptomycetaceae; genus Streptomyces; species Streptomyces sp. NPDC042002. The sequence goes on from NZ_JBVJCT010000003.1 coordinate 111,797, forward strand.
CGGGTCGCCTTCGCCAGCGCCGTCTCCGACGCGCCCTTCGTCGGCGGGCCGGCGCCCGTCGCCGTCGGCGCGGTCCACCACTACCCGTTCAACTCGCTCTGCGCGGACGCCCTGCGCACCGCGAGGCCGCAGCACATCCCCGCCGAAGAGGGCGGCCTCATCCAGTCCACGCTCGCGGTCCCGATGGTCGCCCACGACACCGTCGTGGGACTCGCCCAGTTCTCCCGTACGAAGGGCAGCGAGCCCTTCGGGGAACGCGACCGCGCCCTCGCCGTGGAGCTGGCCGCCCGCGCGGCCGTCTGTATCGACAACGCGCGCCTGTACCGCCGCGAGCACGAACGCGCCCTCATCCTGCAACGGTCCCTGCTGCCCCCGGGCGACCCCGAGGCCTCCGGTCTCGACATCGCGTGCCGCTATCTGCCGGGCAACGCGGCGACGGAGGTCGGCGGCGACTGGTTCGACGTCATCGAACTCCCCGGCCACCGCACGGCCCTCGTGGTGGGCGACGTGATGGGCCGCGGGCTGCGCGCCGCCGTCGCGATGGGCGAACTCCGCACCGCGGTACGCACCTTGGCCCTGCTCGACCTCGAACCCGCCGAGGTCCTCTCGGCGCTGGACGAGATCGCGCGCGGCCTCGGCACCCCCGGAGGGGTCCAGCAGGCCACCCGCACGGCCCGCCAGCCCCGCGACGCCGACCTCTCCGAGGTGTACCTCGCGACCTGCGTGTACGCCGTCTACGACTCGGTGACGCGCCGGTGCACCTTCGCCAACGCGGGCCACCTGCCCCCGGTGCTGGTCGAGCCCGGAGAGACCGCGCTGATGCTCGACGTGCCGCCCGGGATGCCGCTCGGGGTGGGTGGCGAACCCTTCGAGGAGGTGGAGGTCGAACTGCCCGAAGGCGCACTGCTGGCGCTCTACACGGATGGACTGGTCGAATCGCGCGACCACCCCCTCGACGAGGGTCTGCAAGCGTTCGTCGGCGCCCTCACCGACCCCTCCAGCGCGCTGGAGGACGTCTGCGACCACGTCCTCAACACCCTCGACACCCACCACGGCGAGGACGACATCGCCCTGCTCATGGCACGCGTCCAGGGGCTGCCGGCCGACTCCGTCGGTGACTGGACCCTGCCGCGTGAACCGCGCAGCGTCGGGCGGGCCCGTGAGTACGCGCGCACCCAGCTGGTCGCCTGGGACCTGGAGCCTCTTGTCGACACGACGGAACTGCTGGTCAGCGAGCTGGTGACGAACGCCCTGCGGTACGGCGAGGGCGAGATCAGGCTGCGGCTGCTGCTCGACCGCACCCTCGTCTGCGAGGTCTGGGACGCCGGCCTCGTCCAGCCGCGCCGCCGTCGCGCCCGCGACACCGACGAGGGCGGGCGGGGCCTGCAACTCGTCGGCCTCCTCTCCGCGGGGTGGGGCTCCCGCCGGACCCCGCGCGGGAAGACCGTGTGGTTCGAACTCCCGCTGCCGGACGGGGAGACGGGGCTCACCGACCCGGCGGAGGCCTTGCTCAGCCTGTTCTGAGGGCTGGGGGCTGGGGGCCGGGGTTCACGAGGGCTGAGGGCCGGGGCGCGGCCTGCGGTCGTCCCCATGGTGGTCCGCCGCGCCCGTAGGGCCGCAGACTCCGTCCACGGGCCCTCGGGCGACGGGTGCCCCGGCGGGGACGGGAACAGGCAGGGGCGGGCACCGGAGGGCGCGAACCGCCTCGGCGCGCGCCCCCGGAGCGGGCCCGTCGGCGTCAGACCCGCCGGCTTCCGCGGCCGGACGGGGAGCACGGGCCTTCTCGGCTCGCCCGCTCAGGTGAGGGAGGCCGCCCGGCGGCCCCGGGTGCGCGGGCCGCCGTAACTCATCGGGCCGCCCTCTCCGTCGCTCAGGAGGATTCCGCCGAGCACCGCGCCGCCCGCTCCGGCGCCCCCGCGGCCGCCCGCTGGATTGCCGTACGCCCGTACGTCCCGCTCGGCCAGCCGTCGGGCCTCCCGGGCGAGGCCATCGGCCCTGCGCACCTCGGACAGGCCCGCGGACCCCGGCCCGAGCAGCCGTTCCGCCTCGGCCAACCGGGTCCGGGCCTCGCTGCCGACCGCTCCGCGGTGCGTGCCGATGAAGCAGGACGCCCCGGCGAGGGCGCTGCGGGCGGGGAGCAGCGCGCGGGCGCGCCCGGCGGGCACGTCACCGCCCCCTGCCCCCGCGAGGCCCGCGGCGGCCTCCATCACCCGGCGCAGCGCGTCCAGCGGATCGTGCGGCCCCGCCGCCGTCTCGTGACGCACCCCGGAGAGGAGCGCCTCCGTACGCCCCAACTGCCCGACGAGTCCGGCAGGACCGTCCGGCGGGAGTCCGCGGGCCGCTTCCCGAACGGCCTCCACCGCCGCGAGCGCCTCAGGCAACTCCGCCGCCGCCGCGGTCAGTTCGCCCGCCAGCCGGTCCACGCCGTCCACCAGGTCGGCGGCCTGCCCCAACGCCCCCTCCGCCGCCCGTAGATGGGCGGCCGCCTTCGCGCCGTCGCCCCGGTCCGCGTACTGCCGTGCCTGGTTGAGATGGAACGTGGTGAACACGAGCCGGTCCTTGGCCTGTTCGGCGTCGCCGGCGACCGGGATCGAGGTGGCCGGGGCGTACCGCTTGTGGAGATCGGCGATCGTGGCCTCGGCGGCCGGGGTGCGCGCGGCGACCTCACGGAAGCGGGTCTCGGCGGACTCCAGGGCGGCCACCGCGTTCCGTTCCAGCGCCCGGATCTGGTCGAACCCCGGAGCCGCCTCGTCCAGCCGCCGGCCGGCGTCCTGGCACCGGGCGATGATCTCCTCCAGGACCTCCCTGGTGTCGTCCTCGGCCAGGATCGCGCCACTCGCCTCCGCCTCGTCGAGGCGCTGCCGCAGCCGGAAGGCCGCGGCGAGTTCGGCCTCCGCGTGCCGCAGGTCGTATACGAACGGTTCGATCACGTCGCCCGCCGACCGGTCCGCGGCGAGGCCCAGCTCCTCGGTGCAGACGCGTACGCAGTCGTCGATCTCGACGAGCAACCGCCGGGCCTGCCGGTCGAGTTCGTGGAGGGGTACGACCTCGGGGTCGCCGCCGGGTGTCGTCCGGGTCGTCGCCCGCCGTCTGCGGCGCGCGTACGCGTACGCCGCCAGCGCGCCCGCGGCGCCGACCGCGACCAGGGGCGGCACGAGATCGCCGGTCGCCGACCCGTCCCGCGGGGCCGCGGCCGGCGCGGCGGTGACCCCCGCGCTCCGCGCCACGGCCGCCGGGTCGTCGGCCCCCGCCCGCGCCAGCGGCAGCACCAGCCAGCCCGCCGCGACCAGCCCCCCGAGCACGGCGTGCGCCACCCGCACGGCTCTGTGCGACGGGGCCCGGCGCGACCGGCTTCGACTCTGGGACGACGTCACATTTGGGAGCGTATGGCCGTTCGAGCGCCTCCGCGACCGGTATACGGGGAGTTGGTGACACGTGGAGTACGGGAGGTACGGGGGCGTACGGACGGGGTGCGAGGGTCCTGATCCGGGCGCTCCCGCCGCTCGCGGACCGACGTGACGGCGTCCCCGGAGGACGGGGCGGAGGATGACTGCCATGGCCCCGCGTGCCATGATCGGGACGCGTGCCCACTCCGGTACGCGGGGGGAAACGGGGGCTCGATGCACTGGTATTTCGTGGGGTTCGCCGCGCTGGTTGTCACCGCGCAGGCCGGACTCGGGATCGCGGCCATCACGACCTACCGGGTTCCGCCGTGGTTCCGCGGCCGGGTCGTGCGCCCGACGCTGTGGGGGTCGGGCGCGCTGGCGGGGGCCGTGGGCATGTCCCTGTTCATGTTCCTCGGACCGTTCCGCGGACCCGACCTCGACATGGCGCCGTACGTCCTGGGCGGGTTGGCCTTGTTCCTCGTGGGCCAGACGGCCCAGACGCTGGGGCAGCGCCCGGGCAGCCGCGCCGCGGTCCTGCCGGACCCCGGGGAGCGATGACGGCAGGACGCGCGTGGACGGGGGACGGCGTGCCGCCCGTCCCCGCCCCACTCCCGTCTACGTCCGCCGCCTGCCGATCTTCGAGCCCAGCCACACCAGCGGGTCGTACTTGCGGTCGACGGCCCGTTCCTTCAAGGGGATCAGCGCGTTGTCCGTGATCTTGATGCCCTCGGGGCAGACCTCCGTGCAGCACTTGGTGATGTTGCAGTAGCCGAGGCCGTGCTCGTCCTGGGCCGTGCGCTTGCGGTCAAGACCGGCCTCCGCCGCCGCGTCCAGCGGGTGCATGTCCAGCTCCGCCACCCGCATCAGGAAGCGCGGTCCGGCGAACGCCGGCTTGTTCTCCTCGTGGTCACGCACGACATGGCAGGTGTCCTGGCACAGGAAGCACTCGATGCACTTGCGGAACTCCTGCGAACGGTCGACGTCCTCCTGCATCATCCGGTACTCACCGGGTCCGACACCGGCGGGCGGTACGAAGGCGGGGACCTCCCGCGCCTTGTCGTAGTTGAAGCCGACGTCGGTCACCAGATCCCGTACGACCGGGAACGCGCGCAGCGGGGTGACGGTGATCGTCTCCTCCCGGGTGAACACCGACATCCGCGTCATGCACATCAGCCGCGGCCGGCCGTTGACCTCCGCCGAGCACGAACCGCACTTGCCCGCCTTGCAGTTCCAGCGCACGGCGAGGTCGGGGGCCTGGGTGGCCTGGAGGCGGTGGATGATGTCCAGCACCACCTCGCCGTCGTTGACCTCGACCTCGAAGTCCTTCAGGCCACCGCCCTTCACGTCCCCGCGCCACACCTTGAAGCGGGCCTCGTAGCTGCTCACGCGTACCGCGCCTCCTCGTACCGCTCCAGCGCGTACCACTCCTTGCGGCTGCTCACTCGTACAGCTCCTCTTCGGCGAGGTACTTGACCAGCTCCTCCTTCTCGAAGAGGGCGAGCAGGTCGGGGCGGATGGGCTGGGTGGTCTCGTTCACCAGGTCGATCTGTCCGGCCACCGGGTCGGTGGCGGCCAGCCCGCCGGTGGGGTCGGTGAGCCGGCACAGGAGGTTGATCCGGCGCCAGGAGCGCTCCATCGCCGGGTGGTCCTCGCGGGTGTGCCCGCCGCGCGACTCCGTGCGCTCCAGCGCCGCCCGTGCCACGCACTCGCTGACCAGGAGCATGTTGCGCAGGTCCAGGGAGAGGTGCCAGCCCGGGTTGAACTGACGGTGGCCCTCCACCCCGGCCCGGCGCGCCCGGACCCGCAGCTCGGCGAGCTTCTCCAGGGCCCGCTCCATCTCGGCCTCGCGGCGGATGATGCCGACCAGGTCGTTCATGGTCTGCTGGAGTTCCTGGTGCAGGGTGTACGGGTTCTCGGGCGGGTGCGCGCCGGGGGCCGGGGCGCCCTCGGCGGACGGGACGGATTCGGGTCCCTCGGCAGAGAAGGGCCGCAGCGCCTCCGCGGCGGCCGCGTCGATCTGCGCCTCGTCCAGGGGTGGGCGGGTGCCGCCGTCCCCGGTGAGACCGGCCGCGTACTCCGCCGCGTGCCACCCGGCCCGCCGCCCGAACACCAGCAGGTCGGAGAGCGAGTTGCCGCCGAGCCGGTTGGAGCCGTGCATGCCGCCAGCGACCTCACCGGCCGCGAACAGCCCGGGTACGCCGCGGGCCGCCGCCGTGTCCGAGTCGACCGCGACGCCGCCCATCACGTAGTGGCAGGTGGGCCCGACCTCCATGGCCTCCGCCGTGATGTCGACGTCGGCCAGCTCCTTGAACTGGTGGTACATGGACGGGAGTCGGCGCTTGATCACCTCGGCGGGCATCCGGGTCGACACGTCGAGGAAGACGCCGCCGTGCGGGGATCCGCGGCCCGCCTTCACCTCGGAGTTGATCGCCCGCGCGACCTCGTCACGCGGCAGCAGCTCGGGCGGGCGCCGGTTGTGGTCCGGGTCCTCGTACCAGCGGTCGCCCTCCTCCTCCGACTGCGCGTACTTCTCCTTGAAGACATCGGGGATGTAGTCGAACATGAACCGCTTGCCGTCGGAGTTGCGCAGCACTCCGCCGTCGCCGCGCACCGACTCGGTGACGAGGATGCCCTTGACCGACGGCGGCCAGACCATGCCGGTCGGATGGAACTGCACGAACTCCATGTTCAGCAGCGGCGCCCCGGCGAGGAGCGCCAGCGCGTGCCCGTCGCCCGTGTACTCCCACGAGTTGGACGTCACCTTGAAGGACTTGCCGATGCCGCCGGTGGCGATCACCACGGAGGGCGCTTCGAGGACGAAGAAACGGCCCGACTCGCGCTCGTAGCAGAAGGTCCCGGAGACGCGCTCGCCGTCCTTCAGGATCCGTGTGACGGTGCACTCCTGATAGACCTTCAGGCGCGACTCGTAGTCACCGGTCTCCTTCATGTCCTCCTGCTGGAGGGACACGATCTTCTGCTGGAGCGTGCGGATCAGTTCGAGTCCGGTGCGGTCGCCGACGTGGGCGAGGCGCGGGTACTCGTGGCCGCCGAAGTTGCGCTGCGAGATCCGCCCGTCCCTCGTGCGGTCGAAGAGCGCGCCCCAGGTCTCCAACTCCCATACCCGGTCCGGGGCTTCACCGGCGTGCAGCTCGGCCATCCGCCACTGGTTGAGGAACTTGCCGCCGCGCATGGTGTCGCGGAAGTGGACCTGCCAGTTGTCGCCGGAGTTCACGTTGCCCATGGCGGCCGCGATGCCGCCCTCGGCCATCACCGTGTGCGCCTTGCCGAACAGCGACTTGCAGATCACCGCCGTACGGGCGCCGCGCTCGCGTGCCTCGATCGCGGCACGCAGTCCGGCGCCACCGGCACCGACCACGACGACGTCCCACTCCTGTCGGTCGACCACGGACATCAGAAGGCCCCACTCATGTCAGAAGAAGCGCGGATCGTCGAAGGCGCCGGACGCGACCAGGTACACGTAGAAGTCGGCGAGCGCCACGCTCACCAACGAGGCCCAGGCCAGCAGCATGTGACGGGCGTTCAGCTTCCCGATCCACTGCCACATCCGGTAGCGCACGGGGTGCTGGGAGAAGTGCTTGAGCTTCCCGCCGACGATGTGCCGGCAGGAGTGGCAGGAGAGGGTGTACGCCCAGATCAGCGTGATGTTGACCAGGAACACCAGCGTGCCGAGGCCCATGTGGCCCCAGTGGTAGTGCTCGTCGCGGAAGGAGAGCACGGTGTCGTACGTCAGGATCCCGGCGACGACGAGGGCCGCGTAGAAGAAGTACCGGTGGATGTTCTGGAGGATCAGCGGGAAGCGGGTCTCGCCGGTGTACTTCTTGTGCGGCTCGGCGACCGCGCAGGCCGGGGGGCTCGCCCAGAAGCCCCGGTAGTAGGCCTTGCGGTAGTAGTAGCAGGTCAGCCGGAAGCCGAGCGGGAAGATCAGGATGATGATCGCGGGGGAGACGGCCCACCAGCTCCCGAACAGGTCCGCGTTCGGTCCGGCGTGCATGGTCCCGCACCGCTCGGCCAGACAGGGCGAGTAGAAGGGCGAGACGTACGGCGCCGCGTAGTAGTGCGCGTCCGAGAAGGCCCGCCAGGTCGAGTACACGACGAAGGCCAGCAACCCGGCCGCGGTGGCGGCGGGCGCCAGCCACCAGCGGTCGGTCCGCAGGTGCGGGGCGGCGATCGCGGCGCGCGTACCGGTTCGTACACCGCCGCTGTTCAGATTTGGTTCCGTACCAGTGGCCAACTTCGCACTCCGGTCGGGTTCGGGGGCGCGCCGGTGTCGAGGGCGCTCAGTGGGAGGGACCGTGGTGCGCGCCGAGCCCCTCGTCGTCGGAATCGGTCCACAGGGAGCTGTCGTACGGGGTGTCGGAGACGGGCACCAGGTCGGGCAGCCGGCCGGACGCGGATACCGCCGGTCCGGGCCCGGTGGAGAGCCGGGGGGCGGGGCCGGTGGCATCGCGCAGCAGCGCGACGCTCTCCCGCAGGTGGTCGGCGTCGGCGCGCACGCGGCGCATCTCCAGACCGGCGCCCATCTGCTGTTCCAGGCGTCGCACCGACCGCTGGAGATCGTCGAGGCTGCGCTGGACTGACGTCAGGTCGTCGTGCACGGACATGACTTGCCCTCACTTCCGCGGGCCCTGCGGCCCCAGGCGGCAACGTTCATGCGCCTGCGAGTGTTGCGCGTCACCCGCACCCGTGTGAAGGCGTGTGCACGGATTGAAGGCTGAAGCGCTCCAGAACGAAGCGTGCGCGCCGGTGGATTTCCCTGTGCGCCGGTCGGATCCGGCCGGCGCACAGGGAAATTCCCGGCCGCCGGGGTACGGTCCCGGGCGCCCGGGACCGTACGAGGAGACGCCTCCCCGGGTGCCCGGGGCCGAGGAGTCCCGCGGCGGGCCCTTCGCCCTGCGGGCGCCACGGCGCCGGCGGACCCTCGCCCCTGCTCGCCACGGGCCCCCACGGGCCCCGACGGGCGTGCCTCGGTCCCCACGCCCGCCAGGGCCCCCGCGGGCGCCATGGCGGGCCCGGGTCCGTGGTGGGGCCCGCACCGCCGCGTGGTGCGGGCCCGGATTGCGCCGCACGAGTGGGGTTCCGTACGCGCGCCGCCGTGTCGCCGTCTCCGTACTGCCGCGCTGCTCTTCAGTTAGCCCGTAGATCAGATCAGCTCCATATACCGCCAAACGGGATCAGAAGCAGACCTGCCCCCTACAGCGGAGCGTCCCCCGGAGGTTGCAGTGATGTCCCACGAAGGCGTCGGACTGCGCGCGGTGATGCGTTCGGCCGCATTCCTCGCCGCGGGCGTGCTCGCGGTACCCGCCCTCGCCGCGTGCAGCGCGGACGAAGAGGCGGACAAACCCGCGGCCGTGCAGGACATCGCGCCCGCGTCCCGTGACCTGATCGCCGACGGCGGCACCCTGCGCTGGGCCGTGGACGCCGTACCGGAGACGCTGAACGCGTTCCAGGCGGACGCCGACGCCGCGACCTCCCGGGTCGCCGGTGCCGTACTGCCGTCGATGTACCGGCTGGACGCGAACGGGCGGCCGCAGATCAACTCCGACTACCTGGAGTCGGCGAAGGTCGTGGGCACGTCGCCCAAGCAGGTCGTGCTGTACAAGCTCAACCAGCAGGCCGTGTGGAGCGACGGACGCGAGATCGGCGCCGCCGACTTCGCCGCCCAGTGGCGCGCCCTGTCCGGCAAGGACTCCGCGTACTGGACGGCACGCAACGCCGGCTACGACCGTATCGAGAAGATCGAGCGGGGCAAGAACAACCTGGAGGTCCGCGTCACGTTCAGCCGGCCCTACGCCGACTGGAAGGCGCTGTTCTCGCCGCTGTACCCGAAGGACGTCATGGGGACCTCGGACTCCTTCAACGACGGCGCGCGGCGCAAACTCAAGGTCACGGCGGGGCCCTTCGCGCTGAAGAAGGTCGACCGCACGGCCGGCGAGGTCAGCCTCACCCGCAACGCGCGCTGGTGGGGCCGCCCCAGCAAGCTCGACGAGATCGACCTGGTGGCCGTCGCCCGTGACAAGCGGGCCGAGGCGCTCGCCGAGGACAAGCTCGACCTGGCCGAGATCGACCCCGCCGATGCCGAGCGCGTCACCCGCGCCGCCCGGAACAAGGGCGGCGCCCCGTTGCAGGGGGCCTCCGCGACGACCGAGCGGCACACGGCGGGCGCGAAGAGCGAGAAGGACACGTCCAAGAAGAAGGCCGAGAAGGACACGTCCTCGGAGGAGGACGGGAAGAACGCGGCGGACACCAAGGGCGCCAAGGGCGCCAAGAGCGACAACGACGAGAAGAGAGACAAGAGCACCAAGGGCGAGAAGGGCGACAAGAGCACCAAGGGCGACGAGAGCGACGAACGTGAGCAGGGCGACGGGAGCGAGAAGGGCGAGGCGGGTGCGAAGGGGAGCGGGGCCAGGGCGAAGGAGGCCCCCTCGCGGTCGGCGCTGAGCTACTTCGTGGTCCGCAAGTCCCTCGAACCCGCCTACACCCAGCTCGCCCTCAACGGCTCCGTGGGCCCCCTCGGCGACGAGCGCGTCCGCCGCGCCATCGCCCGCGCCCTGGACCGCAAGGAACTCGCCCGCCTCGTCCTCCAGCCGCTCGGCCTGCCCGCCGAACCGGTCGGCAGCCATCTCGCCCTCGCCGGCCAGGCGGCGTACGCCGACAACAGCGGCGCCCTCGGCAACCAGGACGCCGCCGAGGTGCGGGCGCTGCTCGCGGACGCCGGGTGGGTGCCCGGCGGCCCGATCACGGAGCAGAAGAAGACGGAGAAGGCGGCCGGGTCCAAGGGCAGGAAGAAGGACGCGGGCGAGGACGACAGGCCGGGCGACGGCGGGACGTACGTCGACGGCGAGGACGACAAGCCGTCCGGGGTGGACCGGGAGCCGGCACTGGACCCCAAGGACCACGCCGGGAAGCAGGAGCAGCAGGCCGGGGCGAGGTCGGGCGCGCACACCGACGAGCAGGCCGCCCGGCACCTGGACGGCCGCCAGTACGCCCGGCAGGGCGGGCTCCCGGGGGCGTACGCGCCCAAGGGGACGGCCGCTCCGGCGGGCGCCGCGTCCAATGTCCTCGCCAAGGACGGCAAGCCGCTGACGCTCCGCTTCGTCGTGCCCTCCGGGCCGGGCTCGGAGTCCCTGCGTGTGGTCGCCGACCGGATCGCGCGGATGCTCCAGCGCATCGGGGTCCGTACGGACATCTCGAAGGTCTCCGACGACAGCTACTTCAAGGACCACATCGCCTCGGGCCAGTACGACCTGGCGCTCTACTCGTGGCCGGCCTCCGCCTTCCCGGCCACCGACGCCCGCCCGATCTACGCCAAGCCCGTTCCGGCGGCCGACGGCTCGCTGAGTGTCGAGCAGAACTACACCCGCGTCGGCACCGACCAGGTCGATCAACTGTTCGACAAGGCGCTCTCCACCCTGAACGAGGACGAGGAGCGCTCCCTGGTCCGCAAGGCGGACGCCCGTATCTGGGCCGCGGCCGGCTCCATCCCCCTCTACCAGCGTCCCCAGCTCGCCGCCGCCCGCATCGGTCTCGCCAACACCGGAGCCTTCGGATTCCAGACCCCGGTGTACGAGGACATGGGCTTCCTGAAGAAGGGCGCGCACCCTTCGGCGAGCCCCTCGAAGAGCGGATGACCTGCGGGTGAACGACCGGGGCCCGCCCTGTGGCGGGCCCGCCCGGCCCGGCACCCCGCGGCCCTGCGGAGGCCGCCTCTGTCAGGGCCACGTACCATGGGGTAAGGCCGTGGCGTGTTCAGCCCGGCAGGCCCCGCGCTGCGGAGGCCGTCCACTCACTCCGGGAGAAGCGCCTCAATATGGCCACGCGCCACGACATCCGCAACGTCGCCATCGTCGCCCACGTCGACCACGGCAAGACCACTCTGGTCGACGCCATGCTCAAGCAGGCCGGTGCCTTCGCCGCGCACGCCGCCGAGTCGCTCGACGACCGCATGATGGACTCGAACGACCTGGAACGTGAGAAGGGCATCACGATCCTGGCGAAGAACACGGCGGTCAAGTACCACCCGAAGGATGGCAGCGATGTCATCACCATCAACATCATCGACACCCCGGGCCACGCCGACTTCGGTGGCGAGGTCGAGCGCGGTCTGTCGATGGTGGACGCGGTGGTGCTGCTCGTCGACGCCTCCGAGGGCCCGCTGCCGCAGACCCGCTTCGTGCTGCGCAAGGCGCTGCAGCAGCGTCTGCCGGTCATCCTGTGCATCAACAAGACCGACCGCCCGGACTCCCGGATCGACGAGGTCGTCAACGAGACCTACGACCTCTTCCTGGACCTGGACGCGGACGAGGAGCAGATCGAGTTCCCCATCGTCTACGCGTGTGCGCGTGACGGTGTCGCCTCGCTGACCAAGCCCGAGGACGGCACGGTCCCGCAGGACAGCGACAGCCTGGAGCCGTTCTTCTCCACGATCCTGTCGCACGTCCCGGCCCCGGAGTACGACGAGTCCGCGCCGCTCCAGGCCCACGTGACCAACCTGGACGCCGACAACTTCCTCGGCCGTATCGCGCTGCTCCGCGTCGAGCAGGGCGAGCTGCGCAAGGGCCAGACCGTCACGTGGATCAAGCGCGACGGCACGATGTCCAACGTGCGCATCACCGAGCTGCTGATGACCGAGGCGCTCACCCGCAAGCCCGCCGAGGTGGCCGGCCCCGGTGACATCTGCGCCGTCGCCGGTATCCCGGACATCATGATCGGCGAGACCCTGGCCGACCCCGAGAACCCGATCGCGCTGCCGCTGATCACGGTCGACGAGCCGGCGATCTCCATGACCATCGGCACGAACACCTCGCCGCTGGTCGGCCGTGGTGGCACGGGCAAGGGCGCGGACGCCAAGGCCGCGGTCAAGGACAAGGACCGCAAGGTCACCGCCCGCCAGGTCAAGGACCGCCTCGACCGCGAGCTGGTCGGTAACGTCTCCCTCCGCGTGCTCGACACCGAGCGCCCGGACGCCTGGGAGGTCCAGGGCCGCGGTGAGCTCGCGCTCGCCATCCTGGTCGAGCAGATGCGCCGCGAGGGCTTCGAGCTGACCATCGGCAAGCCGCAGGTCGTCACCCAGGTGATCGACGGCAAGGTCCACGAGCCGGTCGAGCGCATGACGATCGACGTCCCCGAGGAGCACATGGGCGCGGTCACGCAGCTCATGGGCGTCCGCAAGGGCCGCATGGACAACATGTCGAACCACGGATCCGGCTGGGTCCGCCTGGAGTTCGTCGTCCCGTCCCGCGGCCTCATCGGCTTCCGGACCGAGTTCCTGACCGGTACGCGCGGTACGGGCATCGCCCACTCCATCCACGAGGGCCACGAGCCGTGGTTCGGCACCCTGACGACCCGTAACAACGGTTCGCTGGTCGCCGACCGCGCGGGTGCCGTCACCGCGTTCGCGATGACGAACCTCCAGGAGCGCGGTGTGCTGTTCACCGACCCCGGCACCGAGGTGTACGAGGGCATGATCGTCGGCGAGAACTCGCGCGCCGACGACATGGACGTGAACATCACCAAGGAGAAGAAGCTCACGAACATGCGGTCCGCCGCCGCCGACTCGTTCGAGGCGATCGTCCCGCCGCGCAAGCTCTCCCTGGAGCAGTCGCTGGAGTTCTGCCGCGACGACGAGTGCGTCGAGGTGACCCCGGAGTCCGTTCGCATCCGCAAGCTCGTCCTCGACCAGAAGGAGCGCGGTCGCACCGCGAGCCGCGCCAAGCACGGCTGATCCACCGGCCTCACCGGCCGATTCATCGGCTGATCCACCGGCAATCTGAGCCCGGGTACCCCCTGAGTGGGGTGCCCGGGCTTTTTGCCACCCGTTTTCCGCCCTCCCGTGTCCGAAATGCGATACGCCCCGACCGATACGCATGTAACACGTCCGTTTCGGGGGCATCTCCCGCAGATCATTTTGTCCAGATTTTGGAAGATGTACGCGCCAGCTGTGATGGAACCGAGACCTAAAGGCTGTGGTCGGTTATCTGGCTCATGTCAGATAGTTAGCCGCGTAACGCTCGGGTCAATGGGTCATGCGCTGTGGGGACAGCGCCGACTCACGAGCACAGTGGGGTGTTTGATCCTCCGTCAGGGGTGTCGGAGGTCAATCAGTACCCCTCCTGTCCGTGCACCGGTTGAGTCATGAGGAGGTACCCATGTGCGGTGTCATCAGCACCATGTGGGTCACATCGTCCCCTGCGGTCCGCGACGACGGCGCGGAGTTCCGAGCCCGGGTCCGTGCCCGAGCGTACTGACGCGGAGGCCGGCGTCGAAGCCCGGCCCGGCGGAGCGTGCCGTGGTCTCAACTACGCGCGTCCCCCTGGGGTTTCCGGGCGACTGCCGGGTAATTGACGTCTCTTCTGAACCGAACGGTGGCCGGGCACGCCAGGTGACGGCCGCCGACTCGGCACAGCCTCCTCCGCCCCGGCGGACCGGCACTGTCGAGTACGGCACACCCACACTTGCGGAATGGGCGAATTGTGACGAGTCCTATCGAGACTGAGGACGGCGCGGAACCGGTCGTCGTGCACGGCGGGCAGGTGGCGACCGCGAAACCCGAGGGCGAGCCGCTCGTCGGCCGGTCTCCCGGCCAGTTGATGTGGCTCCGCTTCAAGCGGGACCGCTCGGGGGTCATCTCCGCCTACGTCGTGGGGTTCTTCTTCCTGGTCGGGCTGCTCGCCCCGCTGATCGCCAAGCTGTACGGCAAGAATCCGTACACGGTGTACGCGGACGAACGTCCCGAGCTCTTCGACAGCGCCGGCGTGCCGCTCCAGCCCAACGGCGGTATCAGCAGCGAGTTCTGGTTCGGCCTGGAGCCGGGCAACGGCTACGACGTGTTCACCAAGCTGATCTTCGGCATCCGGACCTCGCTGATGATCTCCGTGGCGGTGACCGTCACGGTCGTGCTCACCGGCATCCTGCTGGGAGTCACCGCCGGCTACATCGGCGGCAAGGTCGACTACGGCATCAGCCGCGTCATCGACTTCCTGCTGGCCTTCCCGTCGCAGCTCTTCTTCATCGCGAGCATGCCCGTGGTGGTATCGCTCTTCGTGAGTCCGCGGGACGAGACACCGACCTATGTGCGCGTGATCGCGCTGATCGCCGTCCAATGGGCCCTCGGCTGGATGAGTCTCGCCCGCATCCTGCGGGGAACCGCGCTCGCCCTGCGCGAGCGGGAGTTCATCGAAGCGGCCAGGGTGAGCGGCGCGCCCCCCTGGCGGATCATCCGCAAGGAAGTGCTGCCCAACGTGGTGACACCGCTCCTCGTGCAGGCCACCTACCTGCTCCCCAACTTCGTGACGATCGAGGCGGGTCTGTCGTACCTCGGTGTCGGAATCGTCGAACCGACGCCCGACTGGGGGCAGATGTTCTCCAAGGCCTCGACGGAACTCGTCCTGCAGAACGACATCACCTACATGTTCTTCCCGGGTGTCTCGATGATCATTTTCGTCGTCGCGTTCAACCTGCTCGGGGATTCGGTCAGAGACGCCTTCGATCCCAAGACGGCTCGCTGACCACAGAGTTGTGGGCGCCTCGCCCCGCTTTCGAACGGCACTTCCACAGCACATCAATGGCACTTCACTGGTTCGAAGACCGCAACTCACCAGCACCGCAGGTGCACTTGCTCGCACCAGTGATACACAGATGGGTAGGAATCTGAGTGATGAGTAGGGGCGGACGCCACGCATACGCCGCGATCTCCGTGCTCGCGGCGGGAGCTCTCGTGCTCACCGGTTGCAGCAAGGGCGGCAGCGACAAGGGGAACGACAGCAAGGACAAGGAGAACGCGAAGCGCCAGCAGGCGTCGATCAAGTTCGGCACCGCCGCGGACTCCACCGGCCCCGCGGCCGAGGTCCCCGGCGCGAAGAGCGGCGGCACGATGGAGGTCCTCCAGCGTGACAGCTACGCGCACCTGGACCCGGGCCAGATCTACGTCTCCGACGAGGGCTCCCTCGCCACGCTGATCCACCGTGGTCTCACCGGATACAAGGCCACGAGCGACGACGGCTCCAAGCACGAGATCGTCGGCGACCTCGCCACCGACTCCGGCACCACGACGGACGGCGGCAAGACCTGGAAGTACACGCTCAAGGACGGCATCAAGTTCGAGGACGGTACGGCGATCACGTCCAAGGACGTACGCCAGACCGTCGAGCGGCTCTTCGCCCCCTTCATCAACCAGGGCCCGCCCTACCTCCAGCAGTGGCTCGCGAACACCCCCGGCGCGGACTACCGCAAGCTGCTGAAGGACGGCCCCTACAAGGGCAAGCACCTGCCGGACAGCATCCTTCAGACGCCGGACGCCAAGACCATCGTCTTCAAGTTCAAGACACCGCACCCCGACCTGCCGTACGCCCTCGCCATGGCGGGCTACGCGGTGGTGTCCGCGAAGGGTGACACCAAGACGAAGTACGACCGGGCGCCCGTCACGACCGGCCCGTACAAGATCCAGTCGTTCAAGTCCGGCAAGTCGATGGTCCTCGTGAAGAACACCAACTGGGACCCGAAGACGGACCCGATCCGTCACCAGTACGTGGACCAGTTCAACATCACGTTCAACCAGCAGTACGAGACGTCCACCAAGACGCTGCTGGCCGACACCGGCGCCGACCAGGCCGGCATCAGCTTCAACAACCAGGTCGACGCGGGCAACCTCTCCAAGGTCCTCGCCGACCCGAAGATGAAGGCCCGTACGGTCTCGGGCTTCCAGCCCTACGTCGGCCAGATGAACATCAACCTGAGCCACCCGGCCCTCAAGGACAAGACGATCCGCGAGGCCATCGCCTACGCCCTGCCGATCACGCCGTTCGTGCGTGCCTACGGCGGCACCGACGCGATGGAGGTCGCCGGCGGCCTCATCAGCCCGACCGTCAGCGGCTACGACGCGTCCTTCGACCCGTTCGGCAAGAAGAAGAAGCCGGCCGGTGACCCCGTCAAGGCCAAGGCCCTGCTGAAGAAGGCCGGCAAGGTGGGCATGAAGCTGACCTTCGGCTACATCAACACCCCCGAGGGCCAGCAGTACTCCACCGCCATGGCGGCGGGCCTGCAGAAGGCGGGCTTCAACGTCCAGCGCCAGGAGATCCCGGCCGAGACCTACTACGACCAGGTCAGCAAGCTGGACAACAACTACGACATCTTCCACACCGCGTGGGGTGCCGACTGGCCGTCCGCCTCGACCGTGATCCCGCCGCTGTACGACGGCCGCGCGATCGCCGACGGCGCGCAGAACTACTCGCAGGTCAACGACCCCAAGGTGAACGCGGACATCGACCGCATCAACAAGATCACCGACCCGGTCAAGGCCGCGGCCGAGTGGGAGAAGGTCGACCAGTACCTGGTCAAGGACGTCGTCAACGAGGTCCCGACCGGCTACTACAAGCAGACCCAGATCGCCGGAACCAAGGTCGGCGGCATGGTCTACGACGACGTGATCGGTGGCGTCGACCCGCGTCGCCTGTTCGTCAAGTAACCGTCGCTCTGACGGGG
Source organism: Streptomyces sp. NPDC042002 (assembly GCF_055588305.1). Taxonomy (NCBI): domain Bacteria; kingdom Bacillati; phylum Actinomycetota; class Actinomycetes; order Kitasatosporales; family Streptomycetaceae; genus Streptomyces; species Streptomyces sp. NPDC042002. The sequence continues at coordinate 128,680 of NZ_JBVJCT010000003.1, forward strand.
CCCGGTGCGCTCGCCGCCAGCGAGGCGGACGCGCCGGGCCCCGCTGGGCCCCGCTGACGTCTGAGAGCTGCCCCTGCCATGCTGCGCTTCCTCATTCGCCGCTCACTCGGCGCCGTCGTCATTCTCTTCCTGCTGAGTATCGTCGCGTTCTTGCTGTTCTTCGGGATGCCGAGGGACCCGGGGTTGCTGATGTGCGGCAAGACATGCACGCCTGCCAACCTCGCGAACATCCACCACGTGCTCGGCCTCGACAAGTCGATCCCCGAGCAGTACGGGATCTTCCTGCACAACCTCGTGCTGGGCAGCAACGGCTTCGACCAAGGTCCGTGCCCCGCCCCCTGCTTCGGGTACTCGTACCACACGAACGAGCAGGTCTGGGGCACGCTGATGGACCGGCTGCCCACCACCGTCTCACTGACGCTGGGTGCCGCCGTCTTCTTCCTGATCGTCGGCCTCGGCACGGGCATGCTCTCGGCCTGGAAGCGGGGCACGCTCCTGGACAAGACGGTGACGGCCGGGGCGATGGTCCTCAGCTCGATGCAGATCTACTTCCTCGGCCCGCTGGCACTGGCCGCCCTTGTCTACCAGAGCCACCTCTTCGACAAGCCCGCCTACAACGACTTCACCGCGAACCCGGTCAGCTGGTTCACCGGGCTGATCATCCCGTGGGTGATCCTGTCCACGATCTTCGCCTCGCAGTACACGCGTATGGCGCGCTCGTCGATGATCGAGCAGCTCCAGGAGGAACACGTCCGCACCGCGCGAGCGAAGGGCATGTCGCGCAAGTACGTCTTCTTCCGCTACGCCTGGCGCGGTTCCCTGATCCCCATCGTCACCATCTTCGGCATCGACCTCGGCTCGCTGCTGGGCGGCGCGATCATCACCGAGTACACGTTCGGCCTGCCGGGCCTCGGCCAACTCGCCGTGCAGTCCGTCTTCTTCAGCGACCTTCCGCTGCTGCTGGGCGTGATGCTCTTCTCCGCCGCCATGATCCTTCTGTTCAACATCATCGTGGATGCCTGCTACGCCTTCATCGACCCGCGCGTGCGGCTGTCCTAGGAGCACTCCGTGACCACTCTGACCAAGGAATCGGGCGCCGGTGCACCGGCGGACCCGGGTGCCTTCCTCTCGGTGCGTGACCTGTACGTCCGCTTCAAGACCGAGGACGGCGTCGTCAAGGCCGTCGACGGGCTCTCCTTCGAGCTCGAACGGGGCAGGACCCTGGGCATCGTGGGGGAGTCGGGCTCCGGCAAGTCGGTGACCAACCTGACCATCCTCGGCCTGCACAACCCGATGTTCACGACCATCGAGGGCGAGATCGTGCTCGACGGCCAGGAGCTGATCACGGCCCGGGAATCGGAGCTGGAGAAGGTACGCGGCAACAAGGCCGCGATGATCTTCCAGGACCCGCTGACCGCGCTCTCCCCGTACTACACGGTGGGCCGGCAGATCGCCGAGCCGTTCAGGAAGCACACCGGGGCGTCGAAGAAGGCCGCCTGGGACCGGGCGGTGGAGATGCTCGGCAAGGTCGGCATCCCCAACCCCAAGGAGCGGGCGAAGGACTATCCGCACCAGTTCTCCGGCGGTATGCGCCAGCGCGCGATGATCGCGATGGCCCTGGTCTGCGACCCCGACCTGCTCATCGCGGACGAGCCGACCACCGCGCTCGACGTCACCGTGCAGGCCCAGATCCTCGACCTCCTGAAGGACCTCCAGCAGGAGTTCGGCTCGGCGATCATCTTCATCACGCACGACCTGGGTGTGATCGCGGACATGGCCGACGACATCATGGTGATGTACGCGGGCGGGGCGGTGGAACGCGGCACGGTCAACGAAGTGCTCCGCTCGCCCCAGCACCCCTACACCTGGGGCCTGCTGAACTCGATGCCACGGCTGGACTCGGACCTCAGTACGCCGCTGGCCCCCATCCCCGGCGCGCCGCCCTCCCTGCTGAGGCCGCCGTCGGGCTGCCGGTTCCACCCCCGCTGCACCTTCCAGGGCGAGGTCGGGGGCGCGCGGTGCGTGGACGAACTCCCGTCGCTGCCGGCGGGCCGGGGAGGCGCCTGTCACCTCACGGCCGAGCAGAAGCAGTCCATTTTCATCGAGCAGATCAAGCCCCGGCTGCGGTAGGGAGAACAGCGCCATGAAGGAAGACGTCACGAAGGACGTCACGACGGGTGAGACCACGCTGCCCGCCCCGCGCGCGGCCACCGGCGACAGCTCCGCCGAACCGCTGCTGGTGGTCGAGAACCTGGTCAAGCACTTCCCGGTCAAGGGCGGCTTCCCGATCCGGCGCACCATCGGCGCGGTGCAGGCCGTGGACGGCATCGACCTGACGGTGCACGTGGGCGAGAGCTTCGGCCTGGTGGGGGAGTCGGGCTGCGGCAAGTCGACGACCGGACGCCTGATCACCCGTCTCCTGGAACCGACGGGCGGCACGATCTCGTACCGCGGCCAGGACATCAGCCACGCCAGCCGCAGGCAGCTGACGCCGGTCCGCTCCGAGATCCAGATGATCTTCCAGGACCCCTACTCGTCGCTGAATCCGCGCCAGACGGTCGGCAAGATCATCTCGGCTCCGATGGAGATCAACGGGATCAGCCCGGAAGGCGGCCGGGAGAAGCGGGTCCGTGAACTGCTGGAGATCGTCGGACTGAGCCCCGAGCACTACAACCGCTTCCCGCACGAGTTCTCCGGCGGCCAGCGCCAGCGCATCGGCGTGGCCCGCGCACTGGCCTCGGAGCCGAAGCTGATCGTCGCGGACGAGCCGGTCTCCGCCCTGGACGTCTCCATCCAGGCGCAGGTCGTCAACCTCCTCCAGGAGGTGCAGAGGGAACTGGGCATCGCGTTCCTGTTCATCGCCCACGACCTCGCGGTCGTACGGCACTTCTCGCAGCGTGTCGCGGTCATGTACCTCGGCAAGGTGATCGAGGTCGGCGACCGGGAGTCGATCTACACCCGGCCCCGGCACCCGTACACGCACGCCCTGCTCTCCGCGGTCCCCGAGGTCGAACTGAACGAGACGGGCAAGGTCCGACGGGAGCGGATCCGGCTCGCGGGCGACGTGCCGTCACCCATCTCCCCGCCCTCCGGCTGCCGCTTCCGCACCCGCTGCTGGAAGGCGCAGGACAAGTGCGCCCAGGAGGAACCGCCGCTGGTCCGGATCGCGGGCAACCACGACGGCCACCTGACGGCCTGCCACTTCCCGGAGGACCCGACCGTCGAGGGCCGCGACGAGGACATCGTGCTGGACCCGGCACTGGTGGCCCTGGAGGACGCTTCAGAGGGCCTGTAGGACGACCTGCTGGAAAGGGGGCCCGCCGCTGTCGCGCGGGCCCCGCTTCCTCTGCCGAGGCGGACTGCCGCCCTGTGGACTCACGTCTCCGGGTCACCTGGTCGGCCCGCCGTCACCGCGCGGCGCCGCGCGCTCGGGTCAGGCCGGGCCCGCGACGGTGATGATCTCGGGGGCCGTGGGGGAGACGGGCTCCCGGCCCCAGTCGCCGTACTGCTCGTGCACGACGAGCCCGGCCTCGCCGAGGAACTCCCCGAGCGCTTCCGCTCCCAGGAACCGAAGGGTGCTGCGACTGACCCTCGGCCGTTCCCAGCGCGCGTGCTCGAACGTCTCGCTGAACGTCACACGGTCCCCGAGCACCGGCGTCTCGACCTCGTGCCGGACCCGTACGGCGTCCCCGTGCTCGTCGCTCACCTCGCGAGCCCGCTCGGGCCGCCAGGTCTCCCACGCCCGGACGGCGGGATTGCGGGTCTCGAAGACGAACCGCCCGCCGTCGCCGAGCGCCTGCCGTACGGAGGCCAGCGCGGAGCGCACGTCCTCGTCGCCGACGAGCACCTGGAACGCGTGCCCGGTCATCACGACGAGGTCGAACTCCCGCTCCCAGCGCACCGATCCGAGATCCCCGAGCACCCACTCGACGTCGGCCTGCCGACGCGCCTGCACCAGCATGGCCGCGGCGGGATCGAGCCCGCACAACCGCCCGTCGTGACCCGTCTCCCGGGCCCGCGCCAACAACCGTCCCGTCCCGCACCCGACATCGAGCACGGACCGCGCGGACATCACCAGGTCCAGATAGAAGTCGTCGCTCGGGCCCCATGGATTGAGCGCGTCGTACAGGGCGGCGAGCGAGACGTCACTGAACGAACGATCAGCCATCGCAGCAGTCTCTCAGCCCGCGGGGCGGTCCGAAACCACTGATCGGGAAGGATCGGGTGAGCAAGTGGGGGAAGACAGTGGGAGGTTGAACGGGTCGACCGGGAGCCGGCGAAACAGGCTCCGGCACCGCTCGCGGGAATCGGGACGAGATGCCGCAGCACGTCGAACTGTGGGTGCCGGACCTGGGGCGGGCCGTGCGCTCCTGGGGCTGGCTGCTGGAGCGACTCGGGTACGCGCCGTACCAGGACTGGCCGGACGGCCGGAGCCGGCGGCTGGGGGACACCTGCCTCGTGTTCGAGCAGTCGCCCGCCCTGACCGCGGACCACCACGACCGGCTGCGCCCGGGGCTCGACCACCTCGCCTTCCACGTCACGAGCCGCGCCGAACTCGACACGCTCGTCGAGGAGGCACCCGCGTACGGCTGGACGCTCCTGTTCCCCGAACGCCCCCCACGCGGGCGGCTCCGGGCACCGCGCCGCCTGCCTGGAGAACACCGACGGCTTCGAGGCCGAACTCGTGGTCAGGGAGGACGAGGGGAAAGGGGTGGGACAGGGGGAGGGGGTAGGCCAAGGAGGTCAGCGGATGATCCGGCCGCGCAGCACGATGCGGCGCGGGTGCCGCAGGACGCCCGGTTCGTGGCGGGGGTCCGTGTCGTAGACGGTGACGTCGGCCAGGGAGCCCTCGGCCGGCAGGGGGAGCCCCAGAAAGGCACGGGCGGTCCAACTGGCCGCGCCGACCGCGGCCTCGGCAGGCAGCCCGGCGTCGATGAGGTGCCCGACCTCGGCGGCGACGTTGCCGTGGGGCGCCGAGTCCGTGCCCGCGAGGACGGTGACACCGGCGTCGTACGCCTCCCGGACCCGGCGGATCATCGTGCGGTGCCCCTCGCGCCGGAGCCGGCCCCGGGCGTTGTCCTTGATCCGGGTGGCGCTGCGCGCGAAGGCGGTGAGCGTCGGGACGTACGCGCTGCCGTGCCCGGCCATCAACTCCACGCACTCCTGAGGCATCCCCATGCCGTGCTCGATCGAGTCGACCCCGGCGCGCGCCGCGCCCAGCACACCCGCCGCGGACTGGCAGTGCGCCGCGACCCGGCCACCCGCCGCGTGCACGCCGTCGACCACCGCGCGCAGCAGCTCGTACGGCACCGGCGGCGCCTCGAAGTCCCAGTCGCCCAGGACCTTGCACCAGCCGTCATGCGCCTTCGCCTCGGCCACCGCCACGGCGACCAGGTCGTCGGTCACCGTGTGGAAACCGGCGCTGCGGGAGAGCCCTGCCCAGGCCAGCCAGCGTCCCGCCGTGACCATGCGGGGCGAGCCGGGGGCCTCCCGTAGCTCGTCGGGGATCTCGCCCAGCAGCCCCGGAAAGCGCAGGGCCGTGACCCCCGCGTCCCGGTGCGCGGCGATCTGTTCGGCGAAGACCTCCGGATCGAAGTCCGTGTCGTCCCCGGCGGTACCGGGGTGCGTGTGGACGTCCACGAGGCCCGGCAGCAGGAATCCGCCGTCGGCGACGGTGTCCGCCGGGACGGAGGGGCGCTGGAAGGTGATCCGGTCGCCGACCGTCCAGAGGTCGCGTACGACACCGTCGGGCAGAACGGTTCCGCGCAGGTGGAAGGGCATGACACGACAGTGTGCCCGTCGTCGCCGGACGGGGACAACTCCCGCTGCACGTCGGCCCTTTGGCCGAGGTCCGTCGCTTCTCGGCCGCTTCTTATTCGTTCGACATCGAACGGCCGGACCGGGATGCTTCACCCCGATGACTTCAAAGACACGAACGGACAGGCCGTCGGCCCGGGACGAGCGCACCCAGCTGACCACTTTCCTCGACTACGCCCGCGCCACCGTCCGCGCCAAGTGCGAGGGCGTGTCCGCGGAGGACGCCCGCAAGGCCCCGCTGCCCGGGTCCCCGCTGATGACCCTCAGCGGGCTCGTCAACCATCTCCGCTGGGTCGAGTACTACTGGTTCCAGGTGGTCTTCCTGGGCGAGGAGGACAAGGGGCCCTGGACGGACGAGGACCCCGACCGCGAGATGCGTATCGCCGTCGACTTCCCGCTGCCGCGGCTCCTCGACGAGTACGACGAACAGAGCGCCCGCTACAGCGAGTTGGTGGCCGCGCACGACCTCGACGCCAGGGCCGAGCGGCCCGGCCGCGACGGCACGCGCGTGGACCTCCGCTGGATCGTCCTCCACCTCGTGGAGGAGACGGCCCGCCACAACGGCCACCTCGACATCCTGCGCGAGCTGGCCGACGGCCGGAGGGGCCACTAGACCATGGGAGAAGCGGAGTTGTCGTACCCCACCATCCGTACCCTCACCTTCGACTGCACCGGTGACCCGTACGATCTCGGGCTGTTCTGGAGCGAGTTGCTGGGCCGGCCGCTGGCCGACGACGACAAGCCCGGTGACCCGGAGGCGGTGATCGAGGACCCGTCCGGCGGCCCTGCCCTCCTGTTCGTGCGCGTCGAGGAGGGCAGGACGGCCAAGAACCGCGTCCACCTCGACCTCCAGCCACACGGCCGCACCCGGTCCGCCGAGGTCGAGCGCGCCCTGGCCCTCGGCGCCCGCCAACTCGCGGACCACACTCGCCCCGACGGCGGCGGCTGGGTCGTCCTCGCGGACCCCGAGGGCAACGAATTCTGCGTGGAACGCGGGGAGTTGGGCTGACGGGGCCGGGCTGGTCAGGCCGGTGCCGGACTCCGGCGCGGTTGCTCGTCCGTCACGCGCGCGGCGCGTCTCCTGCCTTCCCGTACCGGCGGAAGGCGTCGGTCCTGACCGTCCACCGGCCGAACGGAACGGTGTCGCCGAGGATGTACGGAGCCTTGTCCTGGTAGCGAGCCCGCCGTCCCGTGCCGCGTCCACGACGGAGGCCCGCACCGAGACGGTGCGGGCCTTCGTTCCCCTGGAACCGGCGTTCATGGGCTCGGGTCAATGGGCCGGGAAAGTCGGTTCCTGAAGGGGGCGGCTGACGGAAAGGGGTGTGTCAGACCGCCGCCTCGGGGTCCTTGGAGAGACGCTGGGCCGGAATGGTCTCCTTCGTCTCCGGGTAGTGGCACGCCGTCAGGTGACCGTCGCTGCTGCCCGAGATCTGCACCAGCGGCGGAGCCTCGGTCGCGCACTTCTCCGTCGCCTTCCAGCAGCGGGTGCGGAAGCGGCAGCCCGACGGCGGGTTGAGCGGGGAGGGCACGTCACCGGTGAGCAGGATGCGCTCGCGGGCCGGGCGGTCGTCCGCGGTCGCCTCGGGGACGGCGGACATCAGCGCGCGCGTGTACGGGTGGCGCGGGTTGTCGTACAGGTCCTCGCGGTTGGCGATCTCGACGATCTTGCCGAGGTACATCACCGCGACGCGCTGCGAGAAGTGCCGCACGATCGCGAGGTCGTGGGCGATGAACAGGAACGCGATGCCCAGGTCCCGCTGGAGGTCCTGGAGCAGGTTCACGACCTGCGCCTGGATGGAGACGTCGAGAGCCGAGACCGGCTCGTCCGCCACGATCAGCTTCGGCGAGAGCGCCAACGCCCTTGCCACACCGATGCGCTGGCGCTGACCGCCGGAGAACTCGTGCGGGAAGCGGTTGTAGTGCTCCGGGTTGAGACCGACCGTCTCCAGGAGTTCACGGACGCGCTTCTCGTGGCCGCCGGACGGGTTGATCCCGTTGATCTCCATCGGGCCCGAGATGATCTTGCCGACCGTCTGCCGCGGGTTCAGCGAGGCGTACGGGTCCTGGAAGATCATCTGGATCTCGGACCGGATCGGCGCGAGCTGCTTGCGGCCCGCGTGCGTGATGTCCTGGCCGCGGTAGCTGATTTTGCCGCCGGTGGGCTCGAGCAGGCGCGTGATCAGCCGGCCCGTCGTCGACTTGCCACAGCCGGACTCGCCGACCAGGCCGAGGCTCTCGCCCTCGGCGACCTGGAAGTCGAGACCGTCCACGGCCTGGACCGCGCCGATCTTCCGCTTGAAGGGGAAGCCGCCCATCACCGGGAAGTGCTTGGTCAGTCCGGTGACGTCCAGGAGGGGGTTCGTGTTGCTCATGATCGTGAAGTCCCGTCTCAGTTACGTCAGTGCGACCGGGTCGCGGCGTAGTCGGCGAAGAAGTCGCGGCGCTGGTCCGCCGTGAGGTGGCAGGCGGCACCGCGCCCGTCCGTGATCTCCAGCAGCGGCTGCTCCGTGGAGCAGAGGCCGCCGGTGACCTTCTCCGTGAAGGTGCACCGCGGGTGGAAGCGGCAGCCGGTCGGCGGGTTGAGGAGGGAGGGCGGCGAGCCGGGGATCGGCGTCAGCGGCACGTCGACCGGTCCGTCCAGGGACGGCATCGAGCCCAGCAGGCCCCAGGTGTAGGGGTGCTGCGGCGCGCGCAGCACCTCCTTCTTGGTGCCCCGCTCCACGCACCGGCCGCCGTACATCACCAGGACGTCGTCCGCGATGTCGGCGATGACACCGAGGTCGTGGGTGATGAAGATGATCGCCGTGCCGAACTCCTGCTGGAGGTCCTTGAGCAGGTCCATGATCTGGGCCTGCACGGTGACGTCGAGCGCGGTGGTCGGCTCGTCCGCGATCAGCAGTTCGGGGTCGCAGACCAGGGCCATCGCGATCATCGCGCGCTGGCGCATACCGCCGGAGAACTGGTGCGGGTAGTCGTCCACCCGCATGTCCGGCTGCGGGATGCCGACGCGCCTGAGCATCTCGATCGCCCGCGCCCGGGCCTCCTTCTTGGAGGCGCCGGTGTGCTTGCGGTACGTCTCGCCGATCTGCTTGCCGATGGTGTGGTACGGCGACAGCGAGGCCAGCGCGTCCTGGAAGATCATCGACATCTTGTTGCCGCGCAGCTTCTCCAGCTCCCGCTCGGAGGCGGTCAGCAGCTCCTTGCCGTCGAGCAGGATCTCGCCGTCGATGGCGGTGCGGTCGCGGTCGTGCAGGCCGAGGATCGTCAGGTTCGTGACGGACTTGCCCGAGCCCGACTCGCCCACGATGCCGAGCGTCTTGCCCCTGGCCAGGTCGAAGGTGAGACCGTCGACGGCCTTGACGACGCCGTCTTCGGTGGAGAAGTGGACCTTCAGATCCCTGACGGACAGGAAGGGCTGCTGATCGGTGCTCGTCACGGGGACGCTCCTGGGGGTGATGCGAGGGGTAGCTTGCGGGTCGGCGGGTGGACGGCGGCGGGGCGCCGCGGTCAGGCGAGCCGGATCCGCGGGTCGATGAGGGCGTAGACGGCGTCGACGATGATGTTGAAGATCACGATCGCGCCGGCCGACAGGACGGTGACGCCGAGCAGCATGGGCAGGTCGCTCTTGTAGACGGAGTCCACCGCGAGGCGACCGACGCCCTGGAGGCTGAAGACCGACTCGGTGATGATGGCGCCACCGATCAGCGTGCCCAGGTCGATGCCGAAGACTGTGACGATCGGGCCCATCGCGCCGCGCCAGGCGAACCGGAAGAAGACGTTCGCACGGGACAGGCCCTTGGCGCGGGCGGTGCGGACGTAGTCCTCGCTGAGCTGTTCGACGAGCTGCGAGCGGGTCATTCGGGTGTAGTTGGCGGTGAAGATGATCGCCAGCGTCAGCCAGGGCAGCAGCAGACCGGAGAACCAGGCGACCGGGTCGTCGGTGAAGGGCGTGTACGACGGCTGCGCGAACAGGCCCAGCTTGGAGACCAGGAAGAACATCGCGACATAGCCCACGAAGTAGATCTGCAGCGAGGAGCCGAACAGCGAGGCGGAGCTGGCGAACTTGTCCAGGAACTTGCCCTGCTTGAGGGCGGCCAGCATGCCGGCGCCGACACCGAAGATCAGGAAGACGATGGCCGCGCCGAACGCGAGCGAGAGGGTCGTCGGCAGGCGGTCCATGATCGTGCCGAGAACGGGCTCGCGGTTGGCGAAGGAGTAGCCGAGGCAGGGGGCGGGGCAGTTGCCGAAGCCGGGGTAGTCGCGCCCGACGAATACGCCCTTCAGCCAATACCAGAACTGCACAGGTACCGGGTGGTCGATGCCCAGGTTGTGCCGGATCCGCGCGAGCATGTCGGGCGTGCAGTTCTTGCCGCAGGACATCATCGCCGGGTCACGCGGGATGGCGTAGAAGAGGCCGAAGGTGATGGCACTGATGATCAGCAGGATGACCAGTGCGCCGAGGACTCGGCGGATGAGAAAGCGGGGCATGGGGGCGTGACTTTCCGGACGGGGCGCCGTCGCCGGGGGCGTGAAGGAGGGAGGGCCGGTGGGGGGCGGCCGGGCGAACGGCCACCCCCCTTGGGTCGTACGGCTTACTTCATCGCGTAGAGCTTGCAGAGCGCGACGCAGGTGTTGCCGCTGTCGTAGATGACGTTTCCGACCTTGGAACCGTGCATCCAGTTACGGATCGAGTGGTAGTCCGGGACCACGGCGGACGTCTCCATGATCTGGCGGTCGATGTCGCCCCAGGCCTTGTTCGCGGCCTTGGTGTCCGTGATCTTGGCGGCGGCGTCGATGGCCTTGTTGATGCTCGGGTCGTTCAGCTGGGCGTAGTTGCTGCGGCCGTCGCCGATGTTCTTGCCGCTCCAGCAGGGGTAGAAGACGGAGTAGCCGTTCGGCCAGTCCGGGCTCCAGCCCGCGGCGAACAGGTCGAAGTGGTTGTCGACCTTGCCGATCTGGGTGTAGAAGGTCGACTTGTCGATCTGCTGGTTGACGACGGTGAAGCCGGCGGCCTCCAGCGCGTTCTTGATCGCGACGGCCTGCTTCTGGGCGTTGTCCGACTGCTGGTAGGCGATGACCAGCTTCTGGCCGACCTTGCCGGCCTCCTTCAGCAGGGCCTTGGCCTTGACCGGGTCGCCACCGGGCTTTGTGGTCACGCCGTACAGGTCGAACTTCTGGTAACCCGGGGTCACCGGCGAGAGGACCGTGGTGGCCAGCTCACTGGTGGAGGCGCCGCCGCGGATCGTCTGGAGCTGCTGGTGCGGCCAGGCCCAGTTGATGGCCTGACGGACCTTGACGTCCGTGATACGGGTCATGTTGATCGGCCAGTAGTACGTGACCGTGTCGACCTCGGTGAGGACGCGCTTCTTGAGCGTGGCGTTGGTGAGCACCTGGGCGATGCGCTCCGGGGCGACCTCGTTGAAGATCGCCATCGCGTACTGGTCCTTGCCCGAGTCCGCGATGAAGCGGTCCGTGGCGGCCAGCGGCTGGAAGCCGAACTGGAAGACGTACTGGTCCGGGTAGTTGTTGCGGATCGAGTCGGTCGCCGGGTCCCAGTGCTCGTTGCGCACGTAGGTGAGCGACTTGCCGATGCTACGGCTGCCGATCTTGTACGGGCCGGAGGAGAAGGGACGCTTGTCGTACTTCTCCTTGGTGTCGTGCTTCTTGTTCACCAGTCCGTAGCCGGGCATGGCGAGCGTGAAGTTGAAGTCGGCGCGCGCCTCGTTGAGGTGGAACGTGATGGTCTTGCCGTCGACCTCGATGGAGTCGAGCTTCTTGCCGCTGTAGGGGCCCTTGTACTTGTCGCCGCCGACCAGCCACTGCTGGACGTAGCGGGGACCCTCGGTGACGAAGGAGGCGAAGAGGCGCTCGAAGGTGTGGCGGAGGTCGTCCGCGGAGATGTCCGAGCCGTCCTCCCACTTCAGACCGTCCTTCATGGTGAAGGTCCAGGTCTTGCCGCCGTCCTTCGTGGCGCCGGCGTCCGTGGCCGCGTCGCCGACCAGCGTGGCGCCGCCCTTGTCGTCGATCTTGTAGCCGGTGAGGCCACGCAGGATCGGCCGGGTGATGGCGCCCTCGGTCGAGACGTAGATCTGCGCCGGGTCCAGGTGGTCCATGTCGAACTGGTCGAGCGAGTAGATCGTTCCGCCCTTGACCGCTCCCGGGACCTCGGGCGCCGGGCCGGTCGAGTCGGCCTTGGTGCCGACCAGGATCTCCTGGGTCTTGGAACCGCTGACCGTGGGGACCTTGCGGCTCGACTTGCTGTCGCTGCCGCTGCCGCCGCAGGCCGTCAGCACGGACGAGGAGGCCGCGACCACACCGGTGGCTATCAGGAAGTTTCTACGGGAGAAAGACATGGAGAATCCTGCCTTATAGGGACGATCGGGACGGATGGCGCCGGTCGTACGACACTTGACCGGCTGAATGGAGCTGGTGGCTACCGCTTGGACTTCGGGTCGAGCGCGTCGCGCACCGAATCGCCGAGCAGGTTGAAGGCGAGGACGAAGATCACCATGGACAGGCCCGGGAAGAGCATGAAGGTGAGGTCCTCGGTGTAGAACTCGGCGCCGCGCTGGATCATGACGCCCCAGTCCGGGGTCGGGTCGATGATGCCGACTCCGAGGAAGGCCAGACCGGCTTCCGCGGTCACGTACGCCGGGAGCATCAGCGTGGACTGGATGATGATCGGTGTCCACAGGTTGGGCAGCAGTTCCTTGAACACGATGCGCCGCGAGGAGGCGCCGGTGACCTTGGCCGCCTCGATGTACTCGCGCTCACGCAGGCCGAGGACCTGGCCGCGCAGCAGACGGGCGATGGAGGCCCAGCCGAAGCCGGAGAGGACCACGATCAGGGAGATGGCCCGCAGCGAGGTGGGGATGTTGTCGTCGGGGGCGACGAAGAGCCCGTAGACCACCGGCATGAAGGCGATGAAGAACAGGGTCGAGGGGAACGACAGCAGAATGTCGATGACCCGGCCGACGAAGTAGTCGGTGCGGCCGCCCAGATAGCCCGCCGTGATGCCGACGATCACGCCGACGAAGGTGGTCAGCAGAGTGGCGGCCACGGCGATGCCCAGGGAGGTGCGGATCCCGTAGAGCAGGAAGGTGAAGACGTCCCGGCCCAGCTGGGGCTCGATGCCGAACCAGAACTCCGAGCTCATCCCGCCGTTGGGGCCGGACGGGTAGGAGAAGGCGTCGAGGAGTTCCGGGCGCTGGCTGGCGTAGGTCGTGTACGGGTTCTTCCCGTACAGCTTCGCTATGAGCGGGGCCAGGATCGCGACCGCGAAGAAGAAGATCACGATGTACGCGGATATGACGCCGGTGCGGTCACGCTTGAACCGCTTCCAGGCGAGTCGTCCCGGGGAGCGACTCTCCGAGCCCTTGGGGTTGGAAGACGAATCCGGGATCGATCCGATCTCGTCGGTCACCTCAAGCGATGCGGCCGCGGAAGGAGTGGGGAGGGTCATGGTGCTCCAGGCCCGTGGGGTCAACGGCGTCCGCAGGGCGCTCCCTACGGGCTACGCCGGACTTTTTCAACGCAATTCATGCAAGGTCAATAAAATCTCGGTCGCCTTGGGTTTCTCTTTACTTTCTTTGCCTGGATTTGACCTCAGCGTAACTACGCGTGTAGCGCACTGTGGCCGTTCTGTGTCCGGATTCGGACCAACTTCGCGAAACGGGCAATGAGTTCGTTATCCGGACGCCGGAGTCTCGGAATGCGTACATCTAGTGCGCTGGAATCAACAGTTCCGCATCGATGTGCGGAGATCCGTTGCGTCGAAGGTCAAGATCCTCTTTGTCGACAGTCAAGATCTTCTGACGACGCATCCGGAATGCCTCCTTCTGGATGGGCCGACACCCGGAAGGGTGGGGTAAATATGCGATGCGCCCCGTATGGACGGATATTGGGCCCTAAAGGCACAGCGCACCGGAGCCGGACGTCCGACCCCGACCCCGGCGCCGGCGGCACAGCGCACTCTTGAGGAGGCACTCCATGCGTGGAGCCACGCACGCCAAATGGGCCGCATGCGCGGTGGCGGTAGCCCTCGCGGCGTCCGCATGCGGGGGCGGAGGGGGTGGAAGCAGCAGCGGCTCCGGCACCGTCAGCGCCTCCTGGGGTGACCCGCAGAACCCGCTGGAGCCCTCCAACACCAACGAGGTGCAGGGCGGCAAGGTCCTCGACATGATCTTCCGCGGGCTGAAGCGGTACAACGCCAAGACCGGCGCCGCCGAGGACATGCTCGCCCAGAAGATCGACACCACGGACTCGCAGAACTTCACGATCACGGTCAAGAGCGGCTGGAAGTTCAGCAACGGCGAGGCCGTCACCGCCCAGTCCTTCGTCGACGCCTGGAACTACGGCGCCAGCCTGAAGAACAACCAGAAGAACGCGTACTTCTTCGGGTACATCGACGGCTACGACAAGGTGCACCCCGAAACGGGCAAGCAGAGCGCCGACACCCTGTCCGGGCTCAAGGTGACCGGCACGGACACGTTCACCGTCAAGCTCACCCAGAAGTTCTCGACCTTCCCGGACACCCTCGGCTACGCGGCCTTCTCGCCGCTGCCCAAGTCGTTCTTCAGCGACCACGCGGCCTGGGTGAAGAAGCCCGTCGGCAACGGCCCGTACACCATCGACTCCTACTCCAAGGGCTCCCAGATGTCCCTGGTGAAGTGGGACGGCTACCCCGGTGACGACAAGGCGCAGAACGCCGGTGTGACCCTCAAGGTCTACACGGACAACAACACGGCCTACAACGACCTCCTGGCCGGAAACCTCGACCTCGTCGACGACGTGCCCGCGGCCCAGCTCAAGAACGCGAAGACGGACCTGAACGGCCGGTACATCAACACCCCGGCCGGCATCATCCAGACGCTCGCCTTCCCGTTCTACGACCCGAAGTGGAACACCAGCGGCGCGACGAAGGTCCGTCAGGGACTGTCCATGGCGATCAACCGCCAGCAGATCACCGACACGATCTTCCAGAAGACGCGGACGCCCGCCAGCGACTGGACCTCACCGGTGCTAGGCGAGAAGGGCGGCTTCCAGGAAGGCCTGTGCGGCAAGTACTGCGACTACAACCCGACCGAGGCCAAGAAGATGGTCCAGGAGGGCGGCGGTCTGCCCGGCGGCCAGGTCAAGATCTCGTACAACGCGGACACCGGCTCGCACAAGGAATGGGTCGACGCCGTCTGCAACTCGATCAACAACGCCCTCGGCAACGAGAAGGCCTGCGTCGGCAACCCGATCGGCACCTTCGCCGACTTCCGCAACCAGATCGGGCAGCACAAGATGCCCGGTCCGTTCCGGGCCGGCTGGCAGATGGACTACCCGCTGATCCAGAACTTCCTCCAGCCGCTGTACTACACGAACGCCTCCTCCAACGACGGCCAGTGGTCGAACAAGCAGTTCGACAGCCTCGTCAACCAGGCGAACGCCGAGACCGACACCAGCAAGGCCATCAAGCTCTTCCAGCAGTCCGAAGGGGTCGTCCGGGACAACATGGCCGCCATCCCGCTCTGGTACCAGAACGGCAGTGCCGGCTACTCGGACAAGGTCTCGAACGTGGCGCTCAACCAGTTCAGCGTCCCGGTCTACAACGAGATCACCGTCAACTGAGCCGCCCGGGGCGGGCCCGTCAAAACGGGCCGCCCCTCTATCTCCGGAGCACTCATGGGACGGTACGTCATCCGGCGTCTGCTACAGATGATCCCGGTCTTCTTCGGCGCCACCATTCTCATCTTCCTGATGGTGAACGTGATGGGCGACCCCATCGCGGGCCTGTGCGGCGACCGGCAGTGCGACCCCGCCACGGCCGCCCAGCTCAGGGCGGAGTTCAACCTCGACAAGAACGTCTTCGTCCAGTACCTGCTGTACTTGAAGGACATCTTCACCGGTAACTTCGGCACCGCGTTCGACGGGCAGCCGGTCACCGACCTGATGGCGACCGCCTTTCCGGTCACCATCCGGCTGACGATCGTCGCGATCTTCTTCGAGATCGTCATCGGCATCACGCTCGGCGTCATCACCGGTCTGCGCCGCGGCCGGCCCGTCGACACCGGCGTCCTGCTGCTCACCCTCGTCGTCATCGCGGTGCCGACCTTCGTCACCGGTCTGCTGGCCCAGCTGTTCCTCGGTATCAAGTGGGGCTGGATCAAGCCGTCGGTATCCTCGGAGGCCACCTTCGGCGAGCTGATCGTGCCGGGCCTGGTGCTGGCCTCGGTCTCCCTCGCCTACGTCACCCGGCTCACCCGGACCTCCATCGCGGAGAACAAGCGGTCCGACTACGTCCGTACGGCCGTCGCCAAGGGCCTGCCGCGGCGCCGCGTGACCATCCGGCATCTGCTGCGCAACTCGCTGATCCCGGTGGTCACCTTCATCGGCACCGACATCGGCGCGCTCATGGGCGGCGCGATCGTCACCGAGCGGATCTTCAACATCCACGGTGTCGGCTATTACCTCTACCAGGGGATCGTGCACCAGAGCACCCAGACCGTCGTCGGCTTCGTGACCATCCTCGTCCTCGTCTTCGTGGTCGCCAATCTGCTCGTCGACCTGCTGTACGCCGTACTCGACCCGAGGATCCGCTATGCCTGAGCAGCCGCCGTACGAGGAAGAGGAATTCCACCACGGCCCTGAAGGTCCGCCGCCGGAGGACCTCGCGATCGCTCCGACCGGCTTCGGCGGCACCATGGACCTCGGATCGAGCGAGGCGGAGACCCTGGAGAAGACCCCGGGAGGACCGGAGGGGACGGGGCCGAAGGAGAAGCCGCGCTCCCTGTGGTCCGACGCCTGGCGCGACCTGCGCCGCAACCCGGTCTTCATCATCTCCGGACTCGTCATCCTCTTCCTGGTCGTCATCTCGATCTGGCCCGGGCTGATCACCTCCCAGAGCCCGCTCAAGTGCGACCTCTCCAAGGCCCAGCAGGGTTCGCAGTCCGGACACCCCTTCGGCTACGACGGCCAGGGCTGCGACGTCTACACCCGGACCGTGTACGGGACCCGTGTCTCGATCAGCGTCGGTGTGCTCGCCACGGTCGGGGTCGCGCTCCTCGGCTCGTTCCTCGGCGGGCTGGCCGGCTTCTACGGCGGGGTGGGCGACTCGATCCTGTCCCGGATCACCGACATCTTCTTCGCCATCCCCGTCGTGCTCGGCGGTCTGGTCCTCCTCTCCGTGGTGACCAGCAACACGATCTGGCCGGTCGTCGGGTTCATGGTGCTGCTCGGCTGGCCGCAGGTCTCCCGTATCGCGCGCGGCTCGGTGATCACCACCAAGGAGAACGACTACGTCCACGCGGCCCGCGCGCTCGGCGCCTCCAACTCCCGGCTGATGCTGCGGCACATCACCCCGAACGCGGTCGCGCCGGTGATCGTCGTCGCGACCATCGCGCTCGGCACGTACATCTCGCTGGAGGCGACGCTGTCGTACCTGGGCGTCGGTCTGAAGCCCCCGACGGTCAGCTGGGGCATCGACATCTCCTCGGCGTCCGCGTACATCCGCCAGGCCCCGCACATGCTGCTGTGGCCGGCCGGCGCGCTCGCGATCACCGTGCTCGCGTTCATCATGCTCGGCGACGCGGTGCGCGACGCCCTCGACCCGAAGCTGAGGTGACCGCCGTGCTGCTCGAAGTGCGCGATCTGCAGGTGGAGTTCAGGACCCGGGACGGGGTCGCCAAGGCCGTCAACGGGGTCACCTACAGCGTCGACGAGGGCGAGACGCTCGCCGTCCTCGGCGAGTCCGGCTCCGGCAAGTCGGTGACCGCCCAGGCGGTCATGGGCATTCTCGACATGCCGCCCGGGAAGATCACCGGCGGCGAGATCCTCTTCCAGGGCAAGGACCTGCTGAAGTTCAAGGAGGAGGAGCGGCGCAAGGTCCGCGGCGCCGAGATGGCGATGATCTTCCAGGACGCGCTGTCCTCCCTGAACCCCGTGATCAGCGTCGGCGACCAGCTCGGCGAGATGTTCACCGTGCACCGCGGGATGAAACGCAAGGAGGCCCGCGCCAAGGCGATCGAGCTGATGGAGCACGTGCGCATCCCGGGGGCCGCCGAGCGCGTGCGGGACTATCCGCACCAGTTCTCCGGCGGTATGCGCCAGCGCATCATGATCGCCATGGCGCTGGCCCTGGAGCCCGCCCTGATCATCGCCGACGAACCGACCACCGCGCTCGACGTCACCGTGCAGGCCCAGGTCATGGACCTGCTCGCCGAACTCCAGCGCGAGCTCAACATGGGGCTCATCCTCATCACCCACGACCTCGGCGTGGTCGCGGACGTCGCCGACAAGATCGCGGTGATGTACGCGGGCCGGATCGTCGAGACGGCGCCGGTCCACGACATCTACAAGGCGCCCGCGCACCCCTACACGAAGGGGCTGCTGCACTCGATCCCCCGGCTCGACCAGAAGGGCGGGGAGCTCTACGCCATCAAGGGACTGCCGCCCAACCTGATGCACATCCCGCCCGGCTGCGCCTTCAACCCGCGCTGCCCGATGGCCCAGGACATCTGCCGCACCGAGGTGCCGCCCCTCGCGGCGGTCGACGCGGACCGCGGGAGCGCCTGCTTCTTCTGGAGGGAGTGCCTCGATGACACAAGCAGCAACTGAGCCGCTGCTGGAGGTCAGCGGACTGGTCAAGCACTACCCGCTCACCCAGGGGATCCTGTTCAAGAAGCAGGTCGGGGCGGTCAAGGCCGTGGACGGCGTCGACTTCCACCTCGGCCACGGCGAGACCCTCGGCATCGTCGGCGAGTCCGGCTGCGGCAAGTCGACGGTCGCCAAGATGCTGGTCAACCTGGAGAGGCCGACCGGGGGGTCGATCAAGTACAAGGGCGAGGACATCACCCGGCTGTCCGGCAAGGCGCTGAAGGCCGTACGCCGCAACATCCAGATGGTCTTCCAGGACCCGTACACCTCGCTCAACCCGCGGATGACCGTCGGCGACATCATCGGGGAGCCGTACGACATCCACCCCGAGGTCGCGCCGAAGGGCGACCGGCGGCGCAGGGTCCAGGACCTGCTGGACGTGGTCGGGCTCAACCCGGAGTACATCAACCGCTATCCGCACCAGTTCTCCGGCGGCCAGCGCCAGCGCATCGGCATCGCGCGGGGCCTGGCGCTGCGGCCCGAGATCATCGTCGCCGACGAACCGGTCTCCGCGCTCGACGTCTCCGTGCAGGCGCAGGTGATCAACCTGCTGGACAGGCTCCAGGCCGAGTTCAATCTCAGCTACGTCTTCATCGCGCACGACCTGTCGATCGTGCGGCACATCTCCGACCGGGTCGGGGTGATGTACCTCGGGCGGATCGTGGAGACCGGCAGGGACGTCGAGATCTACGACCATCCGACGCACCCCTACACCCAGGCGCTGCTGTCCGCCGTGCCCGTGCCGGACCCGGAGGCGCGGGAGCACCGGGAGCGGATCATCCTTCACGGGGACGTGCCCTCGCCCGCGAACATCCCGTCCGGCTGCCGGTTCCGCACCCGCTGCTGGAAGGCGCAGGAACGCTGCACGCTGGAGGTGCCGCTGCTCGCGATCCCGGCCGAGTTCCGGATCGGCGACAGCCCGGCCGCCCACGACTCGGCCTGTCACTTCGCGGAGGAGAAGCAGGTCGTCCCCCCGGAGGAGCCGTCCGGCGGAGCCGCATAACATCACAAATGTGAGCGAACTTCGTTAACACGCAGGCAACTTGGCGGAAGCGGTACCGATATACGGACGCGTCAAGGTGAACACCGTACGGCCGTGCGGGTGCCGTAAACGAGCCGGGGTGCGCCATGTCACCCCGGCTCGTTGCCGTGTCAGCCCAGATCGAGGGCGCGCCGCAAGAAGTCCACCTGGAGCAGGAGCAGGTTCTCGGCGACCTGTTCCTGGGGGGTCATGTGGGTGACCCCCGAGAGCGGCAGCACCTCGTGCGGGCGGCCGGCGGCCAGCAGCGCCGAGGACAGCCGCAGGGCGTGCGCCACCACCACGTTGTCGTCCGCGAGGCCGTGCACGATCATCAGCGGCCGGTGCGTCCCGGCGGGCGCGGAGAGCCCCTCGTCGGTGACCAGCGAGCTGTTCGCGTACGTCGCCGGGCTCGCCGCCGGATCGCCGAGGTACCGCTCCGTGTAGTGGGTGTCGTACAGCCGCCAGTCCGTGACCGGGGCGCCCGCGATGCCCGCGTGGAAGACGTCCGGGCGGCGCAGCACGGCGAGTCCCGCGAGCCAGCCGCCGTAGGACCAGCCGCGGATGGCGACCCGGGACAGATCGAGCGGGAACCGCTCCGCGAGAGTGTGCAGCGCCTCCACCTGGTCGTCGAGGGAGAGCGTGAGGTCGTCACGGATCGCCTTCTCCCAGGCGGGGGAACGCCCCGGGGTGCCGCGTCCGTCGGCGACGACCACCGCGAAGCCCTGGTCGGCGAACCACTGCGAGGTGAGGTGCGCGTTGTGCGCGGCCAGCACCCGGGGGCCGTGCGGACCGCCGTAGGGGTCCAGCAGGACCGGCAGGGGATTGTCGCCGTCGTAGTCAGTGGGCATAAGCACGGCGCATGGGATTTTCCGTGCGCCCCCCTGTGTGAGTGTCACGCGCGGGGACAAACCAGGGTGTTCGGCGTACGAGGGGATGCTCGCGATCGGCTTTCCCGCGCGCAGCACCTGTACCTGGGCCCCCGGCTGGTCGAGCACCGACGAGACGAGCACGGTCACGCCTCCGGCGCGCACCGCCGAGTGCACGCCGGGCTCCTGCGAGACGCGCTCCAGGCCGAGTTCGTTCACCCGGTACACATGTACTTCGCCCGTTTCCGGCGAGTTCGCGGCCTCGCCCGCCGAGGCCGCGATCAGTACGTCGTCGGCCGAGACGTCGAGCACCGCCCGGACGTGCAACTGGGCGCCGGTCAGCGGGCGTTCACCGAACGCCAGGACCCGCGCGCCCCCCTCGTCGGCGATCCTGACGAGCTGTCCGCCGGGGCTCCAGCACGGCACTCCGGGGAAAAGATCAAGCCAAGTTGGATCTTCGTCGGCGTGCACCATCCGGGTCGCCCCGGAGTCCGGGTCCACGGCCAGGAACACCTGGCTGCGCTGGTCCCGCGCCTGCACCAGGATCAGCGGCGCACCCGCCGCTGACCAGTGCGCATGTGCCAGATACGGATAACGCGCCCGGTCCCAGGAGACCTCCGTGCGCACCCCGTCGAGCCCGAACACGAAGAGCCGGACCTCCGCGTTGGCGCTGCCCGCCACCGGATAGGCGACCCGCTGCGGATCGGCTTCCGGATGCGCCGGATCGGAGATCCACCAGCGCTGTACGGGCGTGTCGTCGACCCGCGCGACGAGCAGCCGGTCCCCTTCGGGCGACCACCAGAAGCCCCGCGAACGCCCCATCTCCTCGGCCGCGATGAACTCGGCCAGTCCATAGGAAACCGAACCCGGGGCCGCTACCCGCTCCGGCTCCGCGAGCGCCCGGTCACCCTCGCCCTCGGCCCCGACGACCCGCAGCGCGCCCCCGGAGACGTACGCCACGAGCGTGCCGTCGGGGGAGGGGCGCGGGTCGATCACCGGTCCGGGGACCGGGAGTTCACGCGCCGTGCCGGCTCGTAGCTCCGCCGTGAACAGCCGCCCTGACAAGGTGAAACAGGCCAACTCGGCGGCTGTGTCCGTGGCGTATCCGACGATCCCCGCGCCGCCCTCGCGGCTGCGCTCGCGGCGCGCCCGCTCCTCGGGGGAGAGATGTTCGGTGGCGCCGTCGAGGAGGGCCGTGGGGTCGGCGGCGACCCGTTCCCGGCCCTCCGGCACATCGAGAACCCACAGTTGGTTCGCCCGCTCCGTACCGGAGGGGGACCGCAGGAACACCACACGGGAACCGTCGGGGGACACGGTGAACGCGCGCGGCGCGCCGGAGGTGAACCGCTGGGTGCGGGCGTACCGGCGCGGGAAGGAGAGGGGCTCGTTCGTCATGCCTCGACCATATTGGCCATGCGCCCCCTTGTGCGGCCGTGCGCCGATCGATGCGCGCGTACGGATAGTTATGATCACTAGCGCTGTGTGGGTAGGAACCTGCTGGCTGCTGTATGGATTTACCGACCCCCCCCCATGTCCGACCCCGTACCGGACCCCAAGTCCCTGGGAACTTTGGAGGTGAGCTGCCGTGGCACTCTCGATTTCGGCGGTGGTGCTGCTGGCGATCATCGTCTTTCTTCTGATGAAGAAGTCAGGACTGAAAGGCGGGCACGCGGTCGTCTGCATGCTGCTCGGCTTCTATCTCGCCTCCTCCACCATCGCGCCCACGATCAGCGATCTGACCACGAACATCGCGGGGATGATCGGCAGCATCAAGTTCTGATCCGCGCCGGTCCTGTGGGCTCCGGACGGGATCGTCGGGAGCTCGCACCCGTCCTGTCCTGATCGGCTGCCTCTCGGCTTCCGGCTCCCTACACTTGCCGGAACTGAGCCGAGTGAGGGCCGAGGCGGGGGCGCGTGAGCGGAAACAGTGGTGACGACAGACTTCGCGAGCTGGCGAAGGCATCGCCCAACTTCAGTCGTCTGTACGGGTATCAACCTCTCTTGGCCATCTACGGGTCGCAGGCGGAACTGACCGTTCTGACCAATCCGAACGCGGCCTACGTCAGTGCGGGGCAGTTCGGCGAGGTGCTGGCGGAGGAGTTCGTCACCCGTACGGGCACGCGTGTCCAGGGCACGACCCAGTACGACCGCCTCAACGCGCTCACCCGGGCGGGCGTGCTCGTCGGCTGGAGCCGTGACGCGTTCGACCAGCTGCGCCGGGGCCGCAACGACGCCGCGCACAATCACCTCTTCGACACGACGAGGGCACTCGAAGCGCTGAAGTTGTGCTGGCAGTTGGGTGACCTCTTCGACCGGGCCATGGGCGGTACCCGCACGGTGTCCGCGTTCGTCCCACCGACGCTCCCGGCCGAGGCGCCGTCCGTCGACCCGGAGGAACTCGCGGAGCTGCAGGAGGCGCTGGAAGGGCATCGCCGCGCGCTTGCCGAGTCGCGGATCAAGCTGACCGAGGCCGGCGACCGCCTCGAGGCCGAGCGGCGGGCGCGTGCCGAGGCGGAGGCGCTGATCGCCAGCGCGCAGCGGACGAAGTCCGCGTACGCCGCCCAGATCGAAGAACTGCGGGCGCAGGTCGCCGATCTGCGCGCGGCTCACCAGCAGCGGTACGACCATGAGCGGCTCCAGCCCCGCAAGGTTGCTTCCGCCGCCCGCGAGGCCATCGTGGAACGCGCGCAGCGTCCCGCCCCGCTCAACGAGGTGCAGGCACGCAAGAAGATCGACGCGATGCTCACCAAGGCGGGCTGGCTGATCCAGAGCAAGTCCGAGGCCAACCCGCTGGCGGGCCGGGGCGTGGCCATCGAAGAGTTCACCTTGGCCACGGGCCGGGCCGACTACGTCCTCTACGTCGACGGGAAGATCGTCGGCGTCATCGAGGCCAAGCGTGAGGGAACCCCGCTCGCCGGCGCCCTCGCCCAGAACGAGCGGTACGCGGCCGGGGTGCTCAAGGAGCACGCCATGGCCGTCTGGCGCCGGGAAGAGCCCTTCGCGTTCCGTTACGTCAGCACGGGCGCGGAGACGTACTTCCTGAACCGGGTCGACCCCGAAGCCCGCTCCCGGGAGGTCTTCGCCTTCCACCGTCCCGAGACGATCGCCGCGTGGATGAAGCGGGCCGACGAGGAGCCGGGCACACCCACCTTCAGGGCAGCCCTGCGCACGAGCATGCCGCTCCTGGAGACCCACGGCCTGCGCATGGCCCAGGTGAAGGCCATCACGGGCCTGGAGAGCTCTCTGGCCACCGATCGGCCGCGCGCCCTCATCCAGATGGCGACGGGCGCCGGCAAGACGTTCACGGCCGTCACGGAGACCTACCGCCTGCTGCGCCACGCGGGTGCCCGAAGGATCCTCTTCCTCGTCGACCGCAACAACCTCGGCCGTCAGGCGCACGCCGAGTTCGACAAGTACCGCACACCCGACGAGAACCGGAAGCTGACCGACCTCTACAACGTGGACATGCTGGGCCGCAGCGGCCTCCAGGACACGTCGGCGGTCGTGATCTCCACCATCCAGCGGATGTACGCGCTACTCAAGGGCGAGGAGCTGGCTGACGGCCTGGAGACGGACGAGCCGGAGTCGAACGAGGCCGCGGCCGGGGACAGAGCGGGCGGGGCGGACAGGAACGTCGAGCCGGGGGAGGACAAGAACGTCTCGAACCTCGACGAGACGTACGCGGCGGACGAACCGATCACGGTCGAGTACAACCCGGACGTCCCGATCGAGTCCTTCGACGTGATCGTCGTCGACGAGTGCCACCGCTCCATCTACGGTCTGTGGCGCGGCGTCCTGGAGTACTTCGACGCCCACCTGGTCGGCCTCACGGCCACGCCCACCCGTCAGACCAAGGGCTTCTTCGACAACAATATGGTGTCGAAGTACACGTTCGAGCAGGCCGTGGCCGACGGCGTCAACGTCGACTTCGACATCGTGCGTCTGAACACCACTCTGCGGGAGGACGGCGGCGCGAAGATCGAGGCGGGTACGACCGTACGTATCCGCGACCGACAGACCCGCACCCAGCGGTACGAGGAGCTCGACGAGGACTTCGAGTACACCACCGCGCAGCTCGGCCGCTCGGTGATCACCGAGGACGAGATCCGGGCCGTGCTGACGACATACAAGAACCACTGGCAGCGGTGGTTCCCGGGCCGTGCGGACCTGCCCAAGACTCTTGTCTTCGCGGCCGGCGACGATCATGCCGAAGAGGTGTTGAAGCAGGTCAAGGAAGTCTTCGGCCGGGGCGACGCCTTCGCGAAGAAGATCACGTACCGGTCGCGGCAGAACGGGGACAACCCCGACACGTTGATCAACGACCTGCGCAACTCGCCGAGGCTCCGTGTGGCGGTCACCGTCGACATGATCGCCACGGGGACCGATGTGAAGCCGCTGGAGTGCGTGATCTTCCTGCGGTCGATCAAGAGCCCGGTGCTCTTCGAGCAGATGAAGGGCCGGGGCGCCCGCTCGATCGACGCCGACGACCTCAAGGCGGTGACGCCGGATGCGGCACCCGACCTGACGAAGGACCGGTTCGTCCTGATCGACGCGGTGGGTGTGACCGACTCACCCCTGGTGGACGCCCGGCCACTGATCCCGGCGGGGGAGAAGAGCGTCTCGCTGGCGAAACTCCTCGACAAGGCGGGCACCCTGTCGCTGACGGCGGACGAGGCGGAGACGCTGGCACGTCGCCTCGCTCGTATCGAGCGGCAGCTCGGCGATGAGGAGAAGGGACTCCTGGCCCAGACGTCCGGGGGCGTCAGCCTGGCCGATCTGGCGCGCCGGATCACCGACGCGGTGGATGTGGACACCCAGGACCAGGCTCGCCACGAGGGTGGCCCGGAACTGGCCAGGAAGCTGGTGCAGGACGCGGTGGCCCCGCTGACCGCCAGCCCGGAGCTGCGCAAGCTGATCCTGGAGATCCGCCACCAGCAGGACCTGACGTACGACGAGACGACGGAGGTACGGGTCACCGAGATACGGGAGATCCCGCGCGAGGAGCGGGCCGAAAAGGCGCTGGATGAGTGGAAGTCGCTGCTCGAGAAGGAGCAGCAGGACGAGAACGTGGCGATCCGCGTGGCGCTGGGCAGCGGTGCCCGTGTCAGCCCGCGTGAGGCCAGAGACGCACTGAAGGAACTCTCCGGCAGGATCCGGGCGACCAACCGAGCCTGGACGACGGGTGTCCTGTGGGGTCACTACGACCAGCTCGGCAAGGCTGCGGCGAGCCCAGGCAAGGAGGCGGGCCTCGGAGACCTGGTGCGCCTCATCCGCTTCGAGCTCGGCGCGGACGACGAGCTCCGCCCGTACCGTACGGTGGTCGAGGAGCGCTTCGAGGGCTGGCTGCTGCGGCAGCAACAGGCCGGTGTGGAGTTTACCGAGGACCAGCTGTGGTGGCTGGACCGCATAAAGAACGCCATCGTCACCGACATCGGCATAGAGCCGGGAGACTTCGGACACGCGCCCTTCACCGAGCGCGGCGGAGGCCGGGGTTTCATGCAGGCGTTCGGTGACAAGGACAAAGCGTTGGAATTGCTGGATGAGCTGAATCAGGAACTGGCGTGAGCGTGAGTGTGGACGGGGAGAGAAGCCTTCCGGCTGGGTGGGTTTGGGCCAGGTTGGAAGATTTGTTGGCTAGCGAGCCACGCGCCATGACGGATGGCCCGTTTGGGTCGAACCTGAAGTCGGCGCACTACACGGATTCCGGAGCCCGCGTCATTCGCCTTCAGAATGTCGGAGACGGCGTTTTTCGCGATGAGCGCGCATATATCAGTCTCGAACACTTCGAAACCCTTCGATCTCATGAGGCTGTTGTAGGAGATTTGCTCCTTGCCTCCTTGGGAGAGACGCTGCCACGCGTAGCCATTCTTCCCAAATTTGATGAGCCGGCCATCGTAAAGGCCGATGTCATCCGCGCGCGACTGCACGAGCAAGTTCTTACGAAGTGGGTCTACTACGTTTTGCTCGCGCCACAGACGCGTGCCTACGCGAGTGCGCTGATCAAGGGCGTGGGACGGCCAAGGTTGGGCATGGCTGCGATGAGGGACATCCCCATCCCCCTGCCGCCGCTCGCGGAACAGCACCGCATCGTTGAGGCTCTCGAAGAGCAGTTGTCGCGGCTCGATGCCGCTGTTGCGAGCGTGGATGCGGGGCGGCGACGGGCGCAAAGCCTGGGACCAGCGACGCTGACCAGTGTGCTGTCGAGGGTTGGTGATCTTCCGGTGAAGCCTCTTGGCGAGTTGCTGAGGGAGCCGTTGAGGAATGGGCATTCCGCCAAGGCGACCGCGGATTCGTCTGGTATCCGTACACTCAATCTCACCGCAGTCACACAGGGAGATTTCGGCAACACCAACACGAAGCTGACTGTCGCCGACCCTCACCGCGTACGGCATCTTTGGCTGAGTCGAGGAGATATTTTCGTCCAGAGGTCTAATACTCCGGACCTCGTGGGCACCACGGCGATGTATGAAGGGCCCAGCGACTGGGCAATTTTTCCCGATCTGCTGATTCGGGTCCGCGTGAACGAAGAAGTGCTCCCGGAGTTCATGACCTTGGTCCTTCAGAGTTGTAGAGGTCGGGCATACTTCAAATCCCGCGCAAAAGGTCTGGCCGGCTCTATGCCCAAGATTGATCAGGCGACAATTGAAGGATTCCCCATTCCTGTGCCACCCCTTGAAATGCAAGCGGGAATTGTCGCAGAAGTGCGTGATGAATTTGACCGCGTTGCTCGCGTGACGGGCGAGCTCCAGCGGGCTCGGCAGCGGTCCGTCGGCCTTCGCAACGCGCTCTTGCGTGCGGCCTTCAGCGGGAGACTGGTCCCGCAGAATCCGAATGACGAGCCTGCCCAGGCACTCCTGACCCGCATTGCAGCCGAGCGCGTAACCCGGCCCACCGCGAAGCGCACCCGCAAGACCACGGCCAAGAAGGCTGCCGTCCCGCGAGCTGCCGCGCTTTCCGACCCCGCCCCCGAACCGACCCCCGCCCCCGCCCTCGCCGTACAGCAGGAGTTCGACCTGTGACCGCCCCCGTAGACGACCAGCAGCCCGTGAACGAGTCGGGCGAGACGACCGCCAAGGCCGTCGCGCAGACGAACACGCTCGTCTCCAAGCTCTGGAACTACTGCAATGTCCTCCGCGACAACGGCATGTCCACCATCGAGTACGTGGAGCAGCTCTCCTACCTGCTGTTCCTCAAGATGGTCGACGAGATCGAGGACAACCCCTGGGACGTCCAGGACATGAGTTCCATCGTGCCGGCCGACTACAACTGGAAGTCGCTCGTCGGCAAGCGCGGGGCGGCTCTGGAGAAGCACTACCGGGACACTCTCGAACACCTTGGCAACAAGCCCGGCACCACCATCGGCACGATCTTCGCCGACGCCCAGAACCGGATCACCAAGCCTGCCCTGCTGGAAAAACTGGTCGTCGAACTGATCGGCCGCGAAGAGTGGACCGTGACGGGCACGGACCTCAAGGGCGACGCCTACGAGGGCCTGCTCAACAAGGGCGCCTCCGACACGAAGACCGGTGCCGGCCAGTACTTCACGCCCCGCGCCCTCATCGACGCCATGGTCGATGTCACCCGGCCCGGCCCGGACGACACCATCACGGACCCGGCCTGCGGCACCGGCGGCTTCCTCATCGCGGCTCACTCCTACATCCGTCACCACCACATGAAGAACATGTCGCTGGATGATCGGAAGGCCTATGACGAGGGCCGCAAGATCTGGGGCAACGAACTCGTCACTGCCACCGCCCGTCTCGCCGCGATGAACATGCTCCTCCACGGCATCGGCAAGAGCGACGGCCCGAGCCTCATCCACGTCGGTGACGCCCTCGCGGACAAGCCCAGCGGCAAGCACGCCACCCTCGTCCTCGCCAACCCTCCCTTCGGCCGCAAGTCCGCGATCACGGTCATCGGCCAGGACGGCGAAGTAGAGAAGGAGGACATCCAGTACGACCGCGACGACTTCACCGCGACCACCACCAACAAGCAGCTGAACTTCCTGCAACACATCATGTCGTTGACGGCTGTTGGTGGCCGTGCCGCCGTCGTCCTGCCCGACAACGTCCTCTTCGAGGGCGGGGCCGGTGAAAAGGTCCGGCGTAAGCTGCTCGACGAGTTCGACCTTCACACGATCCTGCGGCTGCCCACCGGCATCTTCTACGCCGGTGGCGTCAAGGCCAACGTCCTCTTCTTCGACAAGAAGGCCCCGCGGGCTGACGGCAAGCCCCACACCTCGGTGACGTGGATCTACGACTTCCGCACCGGCCAGCACTTCACGCTCAAGCAGCGCCCGCTGACCCGCGCCCATCTCGACGACTTCGTGGCGGCGTACCGGGCCGACGAACCCCGGTCGTCCCGCGTGGCGTCCGAGGACGAGAACGGCCCGTTCAGGAAGTTCAGTTACGAGGACCTGATCGCCCGCGACAAGGTCAATCTCGACATCACGTGGATGAAGGATCCCGCCCTCGACGACGCCGACAGCGCGCTCTCACCCGAGGAGATCGCAGAGGAGATCGTCCGCGACCTTCAGTCCGCGCTGATCGAGTTCACGGCCATCGCGCGCTCGTTGGGCGGCGAGGTCGACGTTCCGGAGGCCGAGGTCGAGTAGCCGGTCAGCCCTTTGCCGCGTACGCCACGAAGTCGGCCCAAGCCCCGGGCGAGAGCTGGAGGCGAGGGCCGGCGGTCTGTTTGGAGTCGCGAACGTGGATGGCGCCTGGGGCGGTGGCGATCTCGACGCAGGACTCGCCGCTGGTGCCGCCGCTGTAGCTGCTCTTGAACCAGGCCAGTTCGCAGCCGTCAGGGGCTGAGGTGGCGCGGATCATGTTTCTCCCAGCAGTCGTTCGATGAAGGTCAGTGATTCCCGTGGTGGGAGAGCTTGAGCCCGGATGGTGCTGAACCACAGTTCAACGATGCGGAGTTGCTTCGGCTCCGAGACCAACCGGCCACTGAACACACCGTCGGCGCGCCCCGCTGCTGTTCCGTCCGTGAACTTCAGCAGTTCGATCCTGCCGTCCAGTCCTGGATGGGCGTCACTCTTCGTCGGCATCACCTGAAGCGTGACGTGACGCAAGCGTCCCACCTTTTGGAGGCGTTCGAGCTGCTGCCTCCAAGTCATTGTGCCCCCGACTTCCCGGTGAAGTGAGGCTTCCTCCAGCACGAAGTTGATCGATAGTGACTGATCCCGCTCGAAGACCGACTGCCGTGCCAGGCGAGCGGCCACCATGCGGTCCACGTCGTCCGGCGCGTATGGGGGCTGCGCCGCTTCGATCAATGCTCGCGCATGTTCCGGTGTCTGCAACAGCCCCGGGATCGTGTTGCACTCGTACACCCCGATCTCGACCGCTTTCGCCTCCATCGCCGCCAGATCTCGCACCTTCTTCGGGTACCGAACCCTTTTCACATCCTCCTTCATCGCCGAGAGCAGCCCACCCGCCCCCAACACTTCGTCGGCCTTGTCCAGGAAGTCAGGCTGGGGAATCCGCCTCCCGCCCTCGATCTTGTAGACCATGTCCTCGCCGTACCCGACGGCCTTCCCGAACTCTGCGGCCCGCATCCCGACTGCTTCCCGCCGCAGCTTCAGCTGTCGTCCCACGGTTGCGACGACTGCCACACCCCAGTCGTCATCGGGGTCTACTTCCCAGCCCGGTTCGTCCGCCTCGGTCTTGAGCCGACCTGTCGCACCGTCCACGTGCATCGCGCACCCCTCCGCCGTACCGCCATTGGCGCGTCACCGTTCACGGTACGCATGCATCGCCACGCTGAGTGACGTGAATCAAAAAGACGGTATGGGCCGAACTGGACCTCGCACCGGAACCTGGTCGCCCGTGCTTCGGTGCGACGGGCGGTCTTTTATCCAAGAACCACACAGGTGAAAGAACCCGACCAAACCCCACCCCTCCCGCCCACAGCGCAAACTCACTCGCGCGAGTGAACATGTCCAACTGGGCTGGATTTGGGACCGGTTGCCTGCCTTACGCTCAGCGCAACACAACAGCAGACATGCGACGGCCCTCGCCGGGACGCCAATCCCAGTGCGAGGGCCTGACCACCGAGGAAGAAGAGAGCTTCCCGATGGATACGCAGAACCCTAGCGCGCCCCTGTGCGCCCAGTCCCGTGTTGCGGCCGGTCTGGCCGACAAACCTCCGACTCGGCACCCCCGTTCCGGCGGCGGCCTCGTCCACGAGAACATCCGGCACACCACCCGGTTCACGGTGATCGGCAACCACCTCGTCCAGCACCCGGAGCTGTCCGGACTCGCGATCGGGCTCGGCGCCCACATCCAGTCCCTCCCGGCCGGCGCCCCCGTGGACATCAAGACCCTGGCCGCCCGCTTCCCCGAGGGTGCGGTCCGTATCGCCGCCGCCCTGCGCGAGCTCGAAGCCCACGGCTACCTCCGCCGCACCCGCGAACGCGTCTCCGGCGGCCGGATCGTCACCCGTACGGTCTCCTGCAACCAGCCGGGACGCCACACCGACTCAGAAGCCGCTCCCGAGTCCGCCCGGCCGGCTCGCTCCAGCCCGGCGCATGTCGGGTTGGCACACGCCGGACCGGGGAACCGTGCTCCAGAACGCCCCAGGCCGGGGCACCCCGCCCCAGGGCACTCCAGGCCACGTACACCCCGCAAGCCCCTCCCCACGGTGCCGCAGCCCACCTGCGCCGCCCCGGGGCTCCTCCAGGCCGCCGCAGAGCTTCTCGCGGGTCTGCACCGCGACGACCCCCGCCTGCTCCTGTCCGCCTGCGACAGCGCCCACCTCGCCCCGGGCGTCGCCGCCTGGCTGGAGCGCGACGTCAGCGCCACCGCCGTACGCCACGCACTCACCGCCGATCTGCCGCCTGAAGGGCTACGACGCCCGGCCGCCCTCCTGGCTCACCGCCTCGCCTCGCAGCTGCCGCCCCCGCCCCCGTTCCGGGCGCCCGCCCAGCCATCCACCGTCCGGCACCCGCTCCAGACCTGCGACGGCTGCGACCGTGCTTTCCGGGCACCAGAGCCCGGCCGCTGCCGCGACTGCCGGGCGGGCGTGCCCGAGGCTGCCTGAGGGGCGCTTGCGCAGGCATCCAGAACCCCAGGTCACCGGCTTCACGACAAGAAAGGTTCAAGGCCTGCCGTGGTCGGCTCCCAGTTGTCGACAGAAACTCCGGAGACGCGTTTCCGGTCACCTCCCGAGGCCGGCTCGGCTGTCGTCCTGGCTCGCTACTCTGGCGGGGGTATCCCCAGGAGGACACGATGAGCACCCAGTCCGATCACGGGCACGAGCTGATCCCCCGCCCTGAGCACACCCCTGACGCCCTGCGCGCGGCCCTCGCCGTCGTCGCTCCGGGCCGTCTGGAGGAGATGCAGGCCAAGAAGGACGAGGCGTTCGCCAAGGCGGTCGAATGGCAGTCCCTCAGCCCTGTGCAGAGCTGGGTACTGATCTGGGCCAGGGACATCGAGATCGCCCGCCGCCCCGATCTGTCCGCCCGCCACTCCCACGCGAAGAGCCGCCTGGAACACGAGGACCCGGCCATCGCCCAGGAGGCACTGGGGGAACTGGCCTCCGTCCTGGACGAGGCCATGAGGGCAGTCCGCGGGTGAGCTGGAAGTGGGAGTACACCTTCGGAGCGGAGGAAAACGCTCGTACCGCTCCGCCCGACTTCCTCCTCAAGGTGGAAGCGAAGGCGGACGAACTGGTCAGGGCGGCCGAAGCCTTCCACGTTCACGGCCGGGCCCATGAGGGTGAGGACCCTAAGGGCGGCGACATCATCATTCCCGGCGGGATGTTCACCTATCAGGTCGTCGTACGGAGCGAGCGCGTCTACGTCGTTCAGATCACGTATCTGGCTTTCTGAACCTTCGGCTCGTCGGCTTCCGAGCCCGCGTGGCAGCGGTCGTTCGGCCGGGCGTGGCCTGGGGAAGGTGAAGTGATCGGCTCCCCGGAGGAGCGTGATCCGGAACGGGGCGGGCTGGAATCGGCCACCTTCGGCCGAGGTGCGCATTCCAACTTGACTGGCCCCCGTGCGGCCCGGGAATCGTGATCGTAGCGATAGTGACGAATATTTCTGTACGGGGGTTACGTGTGACCATTCCCAGACCGCAGACGCCGCAATTTGCCGCGTTTATGGCTAACTTGACATATGCCCGACGCATGGTCGAGGCGGGTCGGATGCTCACCCCGTTCCAGTCGCCCACGATCGACATCGACGACTTCTACCGCGCGGCCTGGGTGCAGGCCGTCGGGGCCATCGATCACTGGCTGCACGAGGAAGTGCTGAGACGTGTCGCGGAGTTGGCCGGCAAGGACAGCCCCGACATGCCGTACCAGCTGCGTACCTACGAACTGCCGCTGTACCGGGTCGAGGCCGTGCGCGGAGGTGAGGTGACGCTGGCCGAAGCCGTGGTCGAGCAGCTGCGCGACAAGCTCGCGGGCCAGGCGCTTCAGCACCCCGGCAAGATCTCCGAGGTGCTCAAGCTCGTGACGGAGAAGAAGGTCTGGTACGAGGCGGCGGGGCAGATCAACGGATGGTTCCAGGGTCGTACCACGCTGAACGAGAAAAAGCTTCGCAGCCGCTATCTGGAGATCACTCAGCGGCGCAACAAGATCGCCCACGACGCGGACCTGATCGACGGTGACCTCGAACGGCGCCGTCCGATCGATGAGGCCGAGGTCACGGATGCCATCGACTGGATCGAGAGGATCGCGCTGGCGATAGCGCATGTGCTCGACGACGAGGCCTGACAGACGACCCGCGGGCGACGGTCAGGCGGCCGGTGCCTCGTAGGGTGGGTTCCATGACGGAACTGCCCGACCGGCGTCTGCTCCTGGTGCACGCGCATCCGGACGACGAGTCGATCAACAATGGCGCGACCATGGCCCGGTACGCGGCCGAGGGCGCCCATGTGACGCTGGTGACCTGCACCCTCGGCGAGGAGGGCGAGGTCATCCCGCCCGAACTCGCCCATCTCGCCCCCGACCGTGACGGCGGACTCGGCCCGTACCGGACCGGTGAGCTGAGCGCCGCCATGAAGGAACTGGGCGTCGCCGACCACCGCTTCCTGGGCGGCCCCGGACGGTTCCGCGACTCCGGGATGATGGGCGCCGAGCAGAACCACCGCGCGGGCGCCTTCTGGTCCGCGAACCTCGACGAGGCCGCCGACTGCCTGGTGGAGGTGATCCGCGAGGTGCGCCCCCAGGTGCTCGTCACCTATGACCCCCATGGGGGTTATGGGCACCCGGACCACATCCAGGCCCACCGCGTGGCCACCCGCGCCGCCGAACTGGCCGCGGAGCCCACCCATCGCCCCGACCTCGGTGACGCGTGGCGGATCACCAGGACCTACTGGAACCGGGTGCCCCGCCCGGTCGCCGAGGAGGCGTTCGCCCGGCTGCGCGCGGTCCTCCCGGAGCTGCCGTTCGACCGCGTGGCCGCCGTCGACGACGTACCGGGCGTGGTCGACGAGGCGACGGTCACCACCGAGATCGACGGAACCGCGTACGCCGCCGCCAAGGCCGCCGCGATGCGGGCGCACGCCACCCAGATCACCGTGGACGGGCCCTGGTTCGTCCTCTCGAACGAGCTGGCACAGCCGCTCTTCACCACCGAGTACTACGAACTGGTCGACACCCGCCGGCCCGCGACACGCGAGACGGACCTCTTCGCGGGGATCGACGGCACCGAGACGATCGAAGGGGCCGACCGATGAGGGGTACGGGCATGGCGAGGGCGAGGATGAGGACGACTTGGCTGGGGGCGGATCTGTGATGAGCCTGAACGGACAGCGCGGCGGCAGCATGCTCGCCCAGCCGCTGACACGGCCCTCGGGCGGGCGGATCGCCGCCTACCTGGGACTCTTCCTGCTCGGCGCCGTGGTCGGCGTCGCCGGGGCGCTGGTGCAGCCGGGCTGGTTCCCGCTCGGGCTGCTGCTCGCGCTGGCGGGCGCCGCCGGACTCTTCCTGGGCGGCGCGAGGGCGACCGAGTCCCGCGCCGGGGCCGTCGCCCCCGCGGCGGGCTGGATGATCGCGGTCGTGCTGCTCACCGCCAGCCGCCCGGAAGGTGACTTCCTCTTCGGCGTGGGAGTCGTCTCGTACCTCTTCCTGCTCGGAGGCATGGCCCTGGCTGTGATGTGCGCCACTCTCGGCCTGGGGCGGCAACCAGGCCCTTCCGGCGCCCGACTTGGCAAGTGACGTACCACTTCGCCGTATCGGTCCCGTGCGGGTCCCGTGCGAGATTCCTGGACGGCCGAGGTTTGCGGGCCGTACATGGCCAGTATGGTGGTGCGCGCCGCCGAGCTGCCCGAGATGAGGTCGAGTAAACGGGCGGCGGAGCCAACCGGGAGAACCTGCCTTGAGTCGTGAAACTGACAGTTCGTCCTCCGGGCCCAACGGGCGCGGTGGAGCCGCGTACCCGTCGGGGACGCCGCCGTACGGCACCCCTGCGGCTTCCGAAAGCGGTGCCGACGCGGCCCGTTCGGCCGCCGGTAAGCCGCCGGAGGAGCGCAAGACCGAGACCACCCTGACGACACGGATCCGGATCAACATCCCCGGGTCGCGGCCCATCCCGCCCGTGGTCGTCCGTACACCCGTCGCCGACGCCGACGTGTCGCCCGAGGGCGGCGACGGCGCGCGCACCGGGACGCACCAGGCGCCGCACGGCATGAGCGCGTCCACGGGCGCCTCCGCCACGACGGCCACCACTCCGGCCCCGTTCGCACCGGCGCCCGCGCCCCTGCCCGGGGACCAGCCCGGGGCGGCCGAGGAGAAGACGAGCGACTGGTTCGCGCCCCGCAAGGCCGGCGCGCCCCCCAAGGGCGGACCGGCAGGCGGCTCGACCAATGGGGCGGGCCTGCCGGGCGGTTCGGCTCCGGCCGGCGCGGCGGGTTCCGCGGGCGCGCCGGGCGCGGGACGGCCGATGCCGTCCACCGGCGCCGGTCCCCTGGGCATCACCGGCGGACGGCCCGGCGGTACGAACGGCGCCGGACTCCCCGGTGCCACCGGTGCCGGACCCGTGGCCCCCGGCCACGGCGGCGGCACGGGCTCCTTCGACGTCTCCGGGGCGCTGCGCGACACCGGCTCCTTCCCGGCCATCGGTTCGGCCGGCGGTTCGGGCGGCGGTTCGGGCGAACCGCGCCGCGACGACCTCCCGTACTTCTCCGAGGGCGGCCGGGGCGGCCCGGCCGGCCCCACCAGCGGTCCCACCACCGGTGACGGCCCGCTGCTGCCTCCGGCCGGTGCGGGCGCGGCCCCCGGCAGCCTGGCCGCGTCGCCCCGCACGGGCCCCGGGAGCCGGGACACGGGCACGGGATACCCCGGCAACGGCTCGCGCGGCGGCCTGAGCGGCGGTCTCAGCGACGACACCGCGATCCTCACCCCGCAGAAGCCGGCGCCCGACCCGGGACCCGGCGGCTACGGCGCCCCCGCGGACAACGTCTCCGGGCACACCCTGACCAGCGGCATCCCCGTCGTGACGCCCAGCCAGAACTTCGCGTACGACGCGGGGACGCGGGGCGACGGGCCCCGGTCGCACACCCCGCCGAAGCTCCCCGAGCCGGTCCAGCAGCCGTCCGCCTCGTCGAAGCAGGCGAAGAAGAAAAAGGGCCGCAACAAGCCGGCGCTCCTCGGCTTCCTCGTCGTGGTCCTCGTCGGCGGCGCCTACGGCGCGGGCCTGCTCATGAACCACTCGGACGTGCCCAAGGGCACCACCGTGCTCGGCGTCGACATCGGCGGCGGCACCCGTGACGACGCCGTCAAGAAGCTCGACGACGCCTTCAGCACGCGGACGAACAAGCCTCTCGTGCTGTCCGTCGACGGCGACACCGTCCAGCTCAGGCCCGACCAGGCCGGACTCCAGCTGGACAGTCAGGCCACCGTCCGCGCCGCCGCCGGCAGCGACTACAACCCGATCTCGGTGATCGGCTCCCTGTTCGGCCAGGAACGCGTGGTCGAGCCCGTGATGCCGGTCGACAAGGAGAAGCTGCAGGCCGCCCTGGAGCGCGCCGCCAGCGGCGCCGGTTCGGCGAGCGACGGCACGATCAAGTTCCAGCCGGGCAAGGCCGTCGCCGTCTACGGCAAGGCGGGCAAGGGCATCGACGTCGGCCCCTCGCTGCAGGCCGTCCAGGACGCGTACCGCGCCCAGGTGGAGACCAACGCGACCACTCCGGTGAAGGTCGCCACCACGACCCGCCAGCCGACGGTCAGCAAGGCCGAGGTGGACCGCAAGATGTCGACGTTCGCGACGGTCGCCATGTCGGCGAACATCACCATTCGTACGGACGCCACCCACGCCATCCCCTTCAGCCCGCAGAAGTCCATCTGGAAGTTCCTGAGCGTCACGCCGGTCCAGGGCAAGCTCGTCGAGCACTACGACCTCAACGTGCTCCAGGGGCTGTACGGCCATGCCTTCGACGGCGTGACGATCACCAAGGGCGACGGCAGCAAGAAGGCCGTGAGCCCGCAGGACGTCGCCTCCGCCATAGGAAGGGCGCTCTTGGGGAAGACGACCGCCGCACGCGACGTGACCATCCCCACCAACCCCAACTAGCGGGCGCACCAAGCACACAGAGGGCACCCGGCCGAGTTCTCCCCGGCCGGGTGCCCTCTTGCCGTGTCGCACGGTCCGCCCGGAGCACGGACATGATCCGCCGCACGCGCGGACATGATCCGCCGCAGGACACAGGCACGGTCCGCCGGTATGACATCTGTCATCCGCGACCCAGGACACACCGCACTGCCGCGACGGCCCCCTTCTCCCTCACGATGGACGACATGACAACGACTGCGGGGACCACCACCACATCGGTGGTCCGGTTCGAATCGGTGACCAAGAGCTACGGGAACGTCCGGGCCGTGGACGGGCTGACGCTCGAACTGCACCCGGGCGAGACCGTCGCCCTGCTCGGCCCCAACGGCGCGGGCAAGTCGACCACGCTCGACCTGCTGCTCGGCCTCAAGAACGCCGACAGCGGGACGGTCCGGGTGTTCGGCACCGGCCCGCGCGAGGCGATCGTCGCCGGCCGGGTGGGCGCCATGCTCCAGAGCGGCGGCCTGATGGACGAGGTCACCGTCGGTGAACTGGTCAAGCTCGCCTGCGATCTGCACCCGAGGCCGTACCGGGCCGCCGACGTCCTCGCCCGCGCCGGTGTCACCCAGATCGCCGACCGCAAGGTCAACAAGCTCTCCGGCGGTCAGGCACAGCGCGTCCGCTTCGCCCTCGCCACGGCCGGCGACAGCGACCTGATCGTCCTCGACGAGCCCACCACCGGCATGGACGTCACCGCCCGGCAGGCCTTCTGGGCCACCATGCGCGAGCAGGCGGACCAGGGCCGTACGGTCCTGTTCGCCACGCACTACCTGGAGGAGGCCGACGCCATAGCGGACCGCGTGCTCGTCCTGCACCGGGGACGGCTGCTGGCCGACGGCACCGCGGCCGAGATCAAGGCCAAGGCCGGCGCCCGCCGCGTCGCCTTCGACCTGGAGGGCACGATCGACGAGGCCCCGCTGCGCGCGCTGCCCTTCCTCACCTCGATCGACGTGTCCGGGCAGACCGTCCGCGTCCAGTCCTCCGACGCGGACGCGACCGTCCACGCGCTGTACGGGCTCGGCGTCTACCCCCGCAACCTCGAAGTCGCCGGGCTCGGTCTAGAGCAGGCCTTCGTCGCCATCACCGCGGCCGAAGAGGCCACCCGCAGCGCCGCCGAAGACGCCACCCGCACCGCCGCCGAGGAGGCCACGTCCAAGTGAACAGTCTCATCAAGCTGGAGATCACCCGCGCCCTGCGCAACCGGAAGTTCCTGTTCTTCTCGGTGATCTACCCCTCGGCCCTGTTCCTGCTGATCGCGGGCAGCGCCGACAGCACCACCAAGGTGGACGGCACCGGCCTGACCCTGCCGACCTTCTTCATGGTCTCCATGGCCTCCTTCGGCGCCCTGACCGCCGTCCTCATGGGCAACAGCGAGCGCATCGCGAAGGAGCGGGAGAGCGGCTGGGTACGGCAGCTGAGGCTCACCACGCTGCCGGGCCGCGGCTATGTGTTCGCCAAGACGGCCAGCGCCGCCGTGATCAGCCTGCCGTCGATCGTGATCGTCTTCGTGGTCGCCGCGGTGGTGAAGGACGTACGCCTGGACGCCTGGCAGTGGCTCGCGCTCACCGGCGTGATCTGGGCCGGCAGCCTGGTCTTCGCCGCGCTCGGCGTCGCCATCGGCTATCTCGCCAGCGGCGACGCGGTCCGCCCGATCACGATGATCGTCTACTTCGGCCTGTCGATGCTCGGCGGTCTGTGGATGCCGACGACGACCTTCCCCGACTGGTTGCAGAACATAGCGAAGTGGCTGCCCACGCACGCGTACGCTGCCCTGGGGCAGGCCATCGAGCTGGGGAACGCCCCGCACGCGAAGGACATCGCCATCCTCGCCGTCTCCTTCGCCCTCTTCGCGGGCGGCGCGGCCTGGCTGTACCGGAAGGACACGCTGAAGGCGTGAGTGCCATGACGGAAGACCCGCTGCCCGACGGGGCCCGTACGGACCGGCTGGTGCGCATGGGAGAGTCCCCGCGCAGTGTCCGCGAGGCCCTGCGCAAGTCGGTGTGGATCGGCATCTGGCTGGTGTTCCTCAGCTCGCCGGTCCACGACCTCGTCTCCGGCCACCACACGCCCGCGGCCACCGCGGCCGGCTGCGTGGGCCTCGCGGCCTTCGTCGCGGTCTATCTGACGCTGGTCTTCCGGCACATGGGCAAGGCCTTCGCGGGCACCCTGGCCGTCACCCTCATGGTCCTCTCCCTCGGCGCGCTGGCCGTCGTCCTGTGCCTGACGCTCGGCGCGCCCTGGCTCGGCCTGTTCGTGTACGTCTCGGTCGCCTGCGGGACGACGTTCCCGCTGCGCGTCTCGTACTGGACCATCCCGCTCACCGCCGTCGTGATGCTGCTCGTCGGCCTGCACGGCGGCGAGCGGGACGCACGCGACCTCGTCCTGCTCGTCGTCCTCATCGGCTTCGCGATGACCGGTGTACGGCAGCTCGTCCTCACGACCGTGGAACTGCGCAAGGCACGGGCCACCGTCGCCCAGCTCGCCGCGAACGAGGAGCGCCTGCGGCTCGCCAGGGACCTGCACGACCTGCTCGGCCACTCGCTCTCGCTGATCACGCTGAAGAGCGAACTGGCCGGGCGGATGCTCCCCGGCCACCCCGACAAGGCGGCCCAGCAGGTCGCCGACATCGAACAGGTCAGCCGCCAGGCCCTGGTGGACGTACGCGAAGCGGTCACCGGCTACCGGCGGCCCCGGCTGGCCGGTGAACTCGCGGGCGCGCAGGTCGCGTTGACCGCGGCCGGCATCGTCGCCGACCTGCCGGCCGAACCCGGCCTCGACGGCGTTCCCGAGGACAGCGAGTCCGCGCTGGCCTGGGCGCTGCGCGAGGCGGTCACCAACGTCGTACGGCACAGCGGCGCCCGGCGCTGCGCCGTGGAACTCGTCCGGCGCCAGACCCTGGACGGCCCCGTGCTCGAACTCTCGGTGGAGGACGACGGCTCGGGCGGCCCCTCGGGCGCCACCCCCGGCAACGGCCTGACGGGACTGACCGAACGCCTGGAGAAGGCGGGCGGATCGCTGGAGGCGGGCCGCACCCGGCACGGGTTCCGGCTGGCCGCCCGTGCCCCCCTCGCGGGTGCTCAGGCCCCTGCGGACGCGGCGGACGACCCCGTAGGATCCGGTGCATGAGCCGCACGATCAAGGTCCTGCTCGCCGAGGACCAGTCGATGGTCCGCGAGGCGCTGGCCGCGCTGCTGGGACTGGAGCCGGACATCGAGGTGATCGCCCAAGTGGCCCGCGGCGACGAGGTGTTGGCGGCGGCCCGCGCCCATGACGTGGACGTGGCGCTCCTCGACATCGAGATGCCGGGCATGACGGGCATAGAGGCCGCGGCCGGACTCCACAAGGAGTTCCCCGCCCTGAAACTGGTCATCCTCACGACCTTCGGCCGCCCCGGATACCTCCGCAGCGCCATGGAGTCCGGCGCCGACGCCTTCCTGGTCAAGGACGCCCCCGCCGCCCAGCTCGCCGCGGCCGT
Source organism: Streptomyces sp. NPDC042002 (assembly GCF_055588305.1). NCBI lineage: Bacteria > Bacillati > Actinomycetota > Actinomycetes > Kitasatosporales > Streptomycetaceae > Streptomyces > Streptomyces sp. NPDC042002. The sequence continues at coordinate 169,056 of NZ_JBVJCT010000003.1, forward strand.
ACGCAAGGTGCTGGCCGGAGAGCGCGTCATCGACCCCACCCTCGCGGCCGCCGCCCTGGCCGGGGGCGCCAACCCCCTCACCGACCGCGAACGCGAGATCCTCCGCGCCGCCGCCGACGGCTCCACCAACGCCGAACTGGCGAAGGCCCTGCACCTGTCCCAGGGCACGGTCCGCAACTATCTCTCGACAGCGATCCAGAAACTCGCGGTCCGCAACAGGGCGGAGGCGGTACGGATCGCGCGGGAGAAGGGGTGGCTGTGAGCGGCACGGTCGGCCGGTTCCTCAGTTGAGCATCGCCCGTGCCGCGTCGGCCTGTTGGCGTACTCGGGCCGCGGCCGGTTCGTCCACCGCCGCCACTACGTCGGCGTAGGCGTCCAGTTCGGTGGCTCCGGCCAGGAAGTCTCCGCGCTGGACGAGGAGTCGGGCGCGCTCGTAGCGCAGACGTGCCGGGTGCGAGGGCATCAGCAGGGAGAGTTCCACCGACCACAGGGCCACGTCGGAGCGTTCGGGGCGGGCGGCGGCCCAGGCACGGATGTTGTTCAGGACGCGTACGACGACGTCGAGCGGGTCGGCGGGGGTGAGCATCGACGGGTCGAGCGGGGCGCCGGTCGCGCCCGCGACGAGGAGCTGCGCGTCGGAGTCGGTCAGGACGCGCCCGCCGTCGAAGGGATCGGCCAGCACCTGCCGCTCGGGCGGTCCGAAGCCCACCACGAAGTGACCGGGCAGCGCGACCCCGTAGACCGGTGCGCCGGCCCGTCGCGCGACCTCCATCCACACCACCGACAGCAGGATGGGCAGCCCGCGCCGCCGCCGCAGCACCGCGTGCAGCAGGGAGGACTCCAGCCGCTGGTAGTCACCCGGTGTGCCCCGGAATCCGCAGCGCCCGCCGAGGAGTTCGGCGAGGGCACTCGCCCAGGAACGGGGACCGCCCGGACGGAAGGGCAGCCGGCCCGCCAGTTCGTCCAGCTCGATCTGCGCCGCGTCCATCCCGGCCTCGTCCAGGGTTCCGTCCGCCGCGGCGCCCACCAGCAGGCACAGCACCGCCAGATCGGGCCGCTCGGCCCGCGCCTCCTCGGCGAACCGCCGCCGTACCTCGTCGGCTCGCTCCGGCTGCGGGGGACGGGGCGGGGGCTGGGGGGAACGCATAGCAGGCTCCTGCCCCCTCACGTCGATCGATACGGCTCGACGCCCGGCCGCACACCCGGCTCGGCACTCGGTGCCGCACCCCGTTCGGCGTCGGCGGAACCGCTGTCGGGCGGGCCGTCGTTCGCCGCGCCGGCGCTCGTACCGGAGTCTGCCGTACCGGCGTCCGCGAAGGCGTCCGTACCGGCTTCCGGCGTCCACCGGTAGTGGTGGTAGGCGTGGTGCGGGCCGAAGCCCATCCGGGCGTACAGCTCCCGTGCCCCGGTGTTGTCCGCCTCCACCTGGAGCCAGGCCGCCGAGGCGCCCTCCTCCAGGGCCCGGCCGGCCAGGGCGGCCATGACGGCGGTGGCGAGGCCCCGGCGGCGGCGGGCCGGGTCGACCTCGACCGCGGCGAACCCGGCCCAGCGGCCGTCCACCACACACCGTCCGATCGCGGCCGGAGCCGCGTTCCCGGCGCCGGGCACCGTCGCGAACCACACGGAGGGTCCGCCGCCCAGCACCCTCAGGGCCACGTCGCTCACGCCCTTGCGCTGATAGCGGCCGAGCCACGCGTCGTCGGCCGTGCGCGAGAGCGTCACCTCGGGAGCAGGTGGAGCCGCGGGTGCCTCCGGGTCCGCGACCGGTGCCAGCGAGCCGATCCACAGCTCGGCGGTCACCTCGCGCGTCCAGCCGCGCGCCTCCAGCTCCGCGCAGAGCAGTTCCTGCGTGCCCTCGGCGCCGGTGGCGGTCTGGATGTAGGCGGGCAGGTCACGGGCGCCGTACCAGTCCCGTACGGACGCCAGCGCCCGGTCGAGCGGCACGCCCGGGTCCCCCAGCGGCAGGACGGAGTTGGCGCGCCGGGTGAACCCGCCCGCCGCCCGCAGCTCCCATGCGCCGAGCCGCTCGCTCTCCACCGGCGGCCAGGCCCGCGCGGCGGTGCGCGCCAGCTCCTCGTACGACGCCGCGGGTCCGCGACGCCGTGCCGGGGCGGACGGTACGACCTTGGCCGCGGCCAGCGAGGATTCCGCGATCCGGACACGCTCGCCGGTCCGCCGTGTGATCAGCAGCACACCATCGTCCCATGATGTGAGAACGCCGACCGTGTCGGTGAACTTCTCCACCGTGTCTCGGTCGTCGGTCATGCGTCGCACCGAGACGCGTTTTCCCACGTCAGCAGCGGTGATCCGGACCTCAAGGCGGCCGGAGGCAGAGATTTCCACAGGTCAGTTCACCCCTCCTGTTCGGATCGTGCCCAAGAACGGAGATACTAGGGGCGGGCATCGACGACGCCGCGCTCCCGCGCGCCAGGCGGCGGAGCCTACGGAGGCCCGCCAGCGCCCTATCGAGGAGGAACGACAGCGTGACCTACGTCATCGCGCAGCCTTGTGTCGACGTCAAGGACAAGGCGTGCATCGAGGAGTGCCCGGTCGACTGCATCTACGAGGGCTCCCGGTCCTTGTACATCCACCCGGACGAATGCGTCGACTGCGGAGCCTGTGAGCCGGTGTGCCCGGTCGAGGCGATCTTCTACGAGGACGACACTCCGGAAGAGTGGAAGGACTACTACAAGGCGAACGTCGAGTTCTTCGATGAGCTCGGCTCGCCCGGCGGCGCCAGCAAGCTCGGTCTGATCGAGCGCGACCACCCCTTCATCGCAGCGCTGCCGCCGCAGAACCAGTAAGCGGCCCGCATACGCGCCGCCTCGGTCCCGTACAGCTGATCGCTCCGATCGCCGTACGGGACCGAGGCATTTGCCGTATCAGCCCCCGCGGCGGTCCGTGCAGCAGCCCGTATCCGGGTTTCCGCCGGTACGGGTCGTACGTACGAGAAAGTGAGCCCGATCCCGTGTCCGCAGTCTCCGACCGGCTTCCCACCTTCCCCTGGGACAAGCTGGAGCCCTACAAGGCGACCGCCGCCGCCCACCCGGGCGGCATCGTCGACCTGTCCGTCGGCACCCCGGTCGACCCGGTGCCCGAGCTGATCCAGAAAGCTCTGGTCGCGGCCGCGGACTCGCCCGGCTACCCCACGGTGTGGGGCACGCCCGAGCTGCGGGACGCGCTCACGGGCTGGGTGGAGCGACGGCTCGGCGCGCGGGGCATCACCCACCGTCATGTGCTGCCCGTCGTCGGCTCCAAGGAACTGGTCGCCTGGCTGCCGACGCAGCTCGGTCTCGGCCCCGGCGACAAGGTCGCGTACCCGCGGCTCGCGTACCCGACGTACGAGGTCGGCGCGCGGCTGGCGCGGGCGGACCACGTGGTCTACGACGACCCGACGGAGCTGGACCCGACGGACCTGAGACTGCTGTGGCTGAACTCCCCGTCGAACCCGACCGGCCGGGTCCTGTCCGCCGCGGAACTCGCCCGGACCGTCGCCTGGGCCCGCGAGCACGGCATCCTCGTCTTCTCCGACGAGTGCTACCTCGAACTGGGCTGGGAGGCCGACCCGGTCTCGGTGCTGCATCCCGACGTGTGCGGCGGCTCCTACGAGGGGATCGTCTCGGTCCACTCGCTCTCCAAGCGCTCGAACCTGGCCGGCTACCGCGCCGCGTTCCTCGCGGGTGACCCCGCCGTCCTCGGCGAACTCCTCGCGATCCGCAAGCACGGCGGCATGATGACCTCGGCGCCGACCCAGGCCGCCGTGGTCGCCGCGCTCTCGGACGACACCCACGTCCGTGAACAGCGCGACCGCTACGCCGCCCGCCGCACCGCCCTGCGCGACGCCCTCCTGACCCACGGCTTCCGCATCGAGCACAGCGAGGCGAGCCTCTACCTCTGGGCCACCCGGGACGAGTCCTGCTGGTCCACGGTGGCCCACCTGGCCGACCTGGGCATCCTGGTGGCCCCGGGCGACTTCTACGGCGAGGCGGGCGAGAAGTTCGTCCGCGTGGCCCTCACCGCCTCGGACGAGCGCGTGGCGGCGGCGGTGGAACGCTTGCGGTAGCCCGGTAGCCCGGTAGCCCGGTAGCCCGTCGGCGCCCGAGCACAGCGAACCAGGCGGCCGAGCGCAGCGAAACGGGGGTCCGGGGAAGCGAGTTCCCCGGACCCCCGTCGCCGTACGCGTCTGGGGGCTAGCCCAGCGGCAGGCCCTTCAGCGGCAGCTGCCCGGTCGGCAGGCCGCCGTGGGTCACGGTGTCCGTCGGCAGGCCGCCGCCGGCCGCGGTCTTCGCGGTGTCACCGAGGAAGCCGCCGGCCTGTCCGGCCGCGCCCCCGGCCGCCTTCCGCGCGGCGGGCGTGGCCTTCTTGGCGGCCTTCCCGCCGGTCCTGCCCGCGGCCGGCACGGCCTTGCCGGCGATCCCGGTGACGTTCCGCGCCGTTCCTTCGACGGTGTTGCCGACGTTCGCCCCGTCCAGGGCGGTCAGCCCGCCGAGGCTGGGGGCGGCCGGCAGGTCGGCCGCCGCGCAGGCGGAGCCGGCCGCGCCGACCACGGGCGCCGCTCCGGCCGCGACGAGCAGCACGACACGGGCGATCCGGCGGGTCAGGGGGAGGGACATGGTGCTCCTTAGACGGAAGAGAACGGGGAAGTGTCCTGCTGCGCCCGGCGGTCGACCGGCTGGCTGCCGACCGACCGCGCCGCCGGATGCCGATCGCCTGAGGTGATCGTTCCGGGCTCGGACGCAGTGACTACCGCTCGAAGTCCGCGAAGGTTGCGGTGGCCCGCCGCAAAGAGTTGGCAATGCGTCGCATTATCGGTTGTGGATAAAAACGGGCAAACGATACTCGGCCGGAGAGCCCGTGGAATCCTCATGGCCCTTTGTTCTCAAGGGATTTCCCGGATGCCGGAGTGAGTGCCCGAAAGTGTGCGCACATCGCCGCCCGCCGAGGGCCGGGTCCTCCTGACGGGTGAGGGTCCGTACTACTGCCCGGTCACGATCCGGACCTCGGCCGCGGCCTTCCCGGCCCCCGAACCGCTCTTCTCGTCGGCCGTGTGCCACGAGCTCTCCGAGGTCCCCGCGGTCCATTCGCGCCCCGCGTACGACACCCGCTCGATGTGCAGGGACGAGGAGTTGGCCACGGCCCAGTGCGCCAGCTCCCAGCCGCGGCGGAGCACCCCGGTCCCGGCGGTGGCCTCCTCGCGCACGGGGACCGTCACGGTCCGGTCGGCGGCCTTCGGGGAGGCCGGGGCGGCCGAGGAGGCCGGCGAGGCCGGTGTCGGCGAGGCGGAGGAACCCGCCGTACCCACGGTGGCGCCCGCCTCCTGGAGCACATCGCGCCCGAAGTCCCGTGCGAGCGCGGCCCGCACCGGGGCCGGGCCGCCCGCCGGGGTCGCGGCCGGGCGCCCCTGGCAGGTCAGCGTGGCCGCCGCGCGGCCGGTCAGGGCGGCGGCGAGCAGCGTGGCGTCCGGCTCGTGCTTCGCGTACGCCTGCGGATAGCCGCTGTGCTGCACCCGCTGGGCGGCGACGGTGAGCGGCAGCCGCGAATAGCCGGGCACCTTGGCCAGGTGCTCGTAGAAGACGCCCGCCGCGTAGGCCGGGTCCATGATCTGCTTCCGCGTGCCCCAGCCCTGCGACGGCCGCTGCTGGAACAGGCCGAGGGAGTCCCGGTCGCCGTGCTGGATGTTGCGCAGCCCCGACTCCTGGATCGCCGTCGCGAGGGCGATGGCCACCGCGCGCTCGGGCATGTCGCGGGAGGTGCCGATGGCCGAGATCGTCGCCGCGTTCACCGCCTGCTCGGGGGTGAACTCGTACGACGCGCCGTCGCCGTTGCCGGAGACGACCTTGCACCGGGGCGCGCCCACGCCGCCCGTGAGGTACTGCACGCCGAGATAGCCCGCGATCGCGAACAGGACCACGAGGGCCCCTCCGAAGCGAAGGAGGCGACGGCGGCGCCGGACAGGGGTGGGGGACGGCTCAGGCACGCGTACAAGGTACTGGAGAGTGCTGTCGGCCATCTGTGGGGCTGTGGACAACGGGAGAGCGGCCGGGGGATACGACCGCATCCGGCTGTTTTCGGGGCCCCTCGGCCGGGCGCGCTAGGGTCGACGGCATGGCCGACACCCCGCTTGACCTCACCCTGGACGCAGCCGAGCTCACCGCGCAGCTCGTCGACCTCCCCTCGGAGAGCGGCGACGAGAAGCCGCTCGCGGACGCCGTCGAGACCGCCCTGCGCGCCCTGCCGCATCTGACGGTCGACCGGTACGGCAACAACGTCGTGGCCCGTACGAACCTCGGCCGCGCCGAGCGGGTCGTCCTGGCCGGTCACATCGACACCGTGCCGATCGCCGGCAACGTGCCCTCCCGCCTCGACGAGAACGGCGTGCTGTGGGGCTGCGGCACCTGCGACATGAAGTCGGGCGTCGCGGTCCAGCTCCGTATCGCGGCCACGGTCCCCGCACCCAACCGGGACCTCACCTTCGTGTTCTACGACAACGAAGAGGTCGCGGCCCATCTGAACGGGCTGAAGCATGTGTCCGAGACCCACCCCGAATGGCTGCGGGGCGACTTCGCCGTCCTCCTGGAGCCCTCCGACGGGCAGGTCGAGGGCGGCTGCCAGGGCACGCTGCGGGTGCTGCTGAAGACCAAGGGCGAACGCGCCCACTCCGCCCGCAGCTGGATGGGCTCGAACGCGATCCACGCGGCCTCCCCGATCCTGGCCGCCCTGGCCGCGTACGAGCCGCGCTACCCGGTGATCGACGGCCTGGAGTACCGCGAGGGCCTGAACGCGGTGGGCATCTCGGGCGGTGTCGCGGGCAACGTGATCCCCGACGAGTGCGTCGTCACCGTCAACTTCCGCTACGCGCCCGACCGTACCGAGGAGGAGGCGGTCGAGCACGTCCGCGAGGTCTTCGCCGACTGCGGTGTGGACGAGTTCGTGATCGACGACCACAGTGGCGCCGCCCTCCCCGGTCTCTCGCACCCGGCCGCCGTCGCGTTCATCGAGGCGGTGGGGGGCACCCCGCAGCCCAAGTACGGCTGGACGGACGTCTCCCGCTTCAGCGGGCTCGGCGTCCCGGCGGTCAACTACGGCCCCGGCAATCCCCACCTGGCGCACAAGCGGGACGAACGGGTGGAGACAGCCAAGATCCTCGCGGGCGAGCAGCGGCTGCGCGACTGGCTCACCGCCTGACGCTGACGGGCGTACCCGCCGCCGGTTCACGGCGGACATGCCGACGTCCCCCCGCCGTAACCAGCGGAGATCTACGCTGGGGCGGAACGACCTTCCCCCGCACCGGCCTCGGCCGGAGCGGGGGAGCCCCGTACGCGGAGGGAGTGGGCATGGCTACTGGCAACCCGGAGGGCAAGAAGCGGCCACCGGACGAGCAGCGTCTTGGCCCGGTGCTGCGCAGGCGGGACCAGGTCCAGGCGAGCACCACGGACCAGCGGCTGCTGGACGCGGGCGGCCCCTCGGACTGGGTGCACACCGATCCCTGGAGGGTGCTGCGCATCCAGTCGGAGTTCATCGAAGGCTTCGGCACGCTGGCCGAACTCCCGCCCGCGATCAGTGTGTTCGGCTCGGCCCGGACACCGGTGGACTCGCCCGAGTACGAGGCGGGCGTCGCCCTCGGCCGGGGTCTGGTCGAGGCCGGGTTCGCGGTGATCACCGGCGGTGGACCGGGTGCCATGGAGGCCGCCAACAAGGGTGCCTGTGAGGCGAAGGGCATCTCCGTCGGCCTCGGCATCGAGCTCCCCTTCGAGCAGGGGCTGAACCAGTACGTCGACATCGGCCTGAACTTCCGGTACTTCTTCGTCCGGAAGATGATGTTCGTCAAGTACGCGCAGGGCTTCGTGGTCCTGCCCGGCGGCCTCGGCACCCTCGACGAACTCTTCGAGGCGCTCACCCTGGTCCAGACCCAGAAGGTCACCCGCTTCCCCATCGTGCTGTTCGGCACGGAGTACTGGGGCGGCCTCGTCGACTGGCTCAAGAACACCCTCATCGCCCAGGGCAAGGCGTCCGAGAAGGATCTGCTGCTGTTCCATCTGACCGACGAGGTGGACGAAGCGGTGGCACTGGTGTCGAAGGAGGCCGGCCCCCGCTAGAGGCTTCCTCCCGCGGTTTCTGCGGGCGGCCCTATGGGCGGTCTCCTGCGGGCGGTTCTGCGGGCGGTCCTGCCGGTCGTGTGGCACGGGAGGGGCTGATGGTCGGTCCCTCCCGTGCGCCCGCGCGGCCGGTCCGCTACGCCAGCCCGCGCCGGGCCACCGCCGGCGGCCGGTGCCCGGCGATCGACGACACCATGTCCAGCACCTGACGGGTCTCCGCGACCTCGTGGACGCGGTACACCTGCGCCCCCAGCCAGGCCGAGACGGCCGTCGTCGCCAGCGTCCCGAGGATCCGTTCCTTGACCGGCTTGTCCAGTGTCTCGCCGACGAAGTCCTTGTTGGAGAGGGAGACGAGAACCGGCCACCCGGTGGACACCATCTCTCCGAGCCGCCGCGTCGCCTCCAGACTGTGCCGGGTGTTCTTCCCGAAGTCGTGCCCGGGATCGATGAGCACCGACTCGCGGGGCACCCCGAGGGCGACCGCGCGCTCCGCCAGGCCCAGCGTGACCCGCAGGATGTCGGCCATCACGTCGTCGTACGCGATCCGGTGCGGGCGCGTCCGCGGCTCGGACTCCCCGGCGTGCGTGCACACGAGCCCCACCCCGTACCGGGCGGCCACCTCGGCCAGCCGCGGATCGACCCCGCCCCAGGCGTCGTTGAGCAGGTCGGCACCCGCTTCGCAGACCGCCTCGCCGACCTCGTGCCGCCAGGTGTCCACGCTGATGACCACGTCGGGGAAGCGGCGGCGCACCTCGGCGACGAAGCCGACCGTACGGCGCGCCTCCTCCTCGGCGGTGACCTCCTCGCCCGGCCCGGCCTTGACCCCGCCGATGTCGATGATGGCGGCGCCCTCGGACACCGCCTGCTCCACGCGCGCGAGGGCGGGCTCGTCGCGGAAGGTGGCTCCTTGGTCGTAGAAGGAGTCCGGGGTCCGGTTCACGATCGCCATGATCACCGGCTCGTGCGCGTCGAATTCGCGCCTGCCCAGCCTGAGCATCCCCTGTGACCTCTCCCAGTAAGTCGCACCGATAAGCCGCCTGCGACCTTAACTGTCAGACTCGCATGGCACGATCGGAGCCTGACACTTCCGTCGTCAGACTGCTTTCGCCAGCACCAGTAGTTTCGCGCCGACGCGACCCGCGCCGGCACCAGAGCGTGGGGACCTCAGCGATGTTCATGTTCTTGTTCCTGGTCGTCGCACTCGCCGTCGTGGTCGCCGCGGTCACCCTGTCCGTGGTGGGCGGCGGCGAGAGCACCCCCCTTTCCGACGCCGAGCCGGAGCGGCTGCGCGATCCGCTGCCGTACGACCGTCCGGTGCACAAGGACGATGTGGACGCGCTGCGCTTCGCCGTCACGATGCGCGGTTACCGCATGGCGGACGTCGATGACGCACTCGGCCGTCTGGGCGCCGAGATCGGTGAGCGGGACGCCCGGATCGCCGACCTGGAGACCGCGCTCGCGGGCGCCCGTGCGGCGAGCCACACCACCTCGCTGCGCAAGCACCCGGAGGACGAGCAGTGAGCGACGCGCTCGCCGGACCCGACGGCGTTCCGCGCTGCCCCTGGGCGCTGTCCACCGAGGACTACGTGGCGTATCACGACGAGGAGTGGGGCCGGGCGGTCCACGGCGACGACGCCCTCTACGAGCGGCTGTGCCTGGAGGCGTTCCAGTCGGGGCTGTCCTGGATCACCATCCTGCGCCGCAGGTCCGGCTTCCGCGCCGCCTTCGCGGACTTCGAGATCGCCCGGGTCGCGACGTTCACGGAGGCCGACGAGGAGCGGCTGCTCGCCGATCCCGGGATCATCCGCAACGGCGCCAAGATCCGGGCGACCGTCGCCAACGCGCGCGTGCTGACCGGCTGGGCCCCGGGCGAGCTGGACGAACTGATCTGGTCCTTCGCCCCGGACCCCGCCTCCCGTCCGGCCCCGGAGAAGCTCTCCCAAGTGCCCGCCGTCACCGACGAGTCGACAGCCCTCTCCAAGGCCCTCAAAAAGCGCGGCATCCGTTTCGTGGGCCCGACGACGGCGTACGCCCTGATGCAGGCGTGCGGCCTGGTGAACGACCACCTGGCGGACTGCGCGGTGCGCGACGCCGAGTGACCGGCGCGCCCCTTCAGGGACGCGGGAAGCGGTGCCACGGGCCGCGGGAAGCACGTAGGCCGAGAAAGACCCCGGGAGCGGGGGGGGGGGGGGGGGGGGGGGGGGGGGGGGGGGGGGGGGGGGGGGGGCGGTTTGTGCTCGCCCCCCTCCCTTTTCTCTCTCCCCTCGCCCCC
>NZ_JBVJCT010000003.1:179433-201604 GCF_055588305.1 Streptomyces sp. NPDC042002
GAGGTGGGCCAGGGGTCGGCGGGAAGCGGGTGGGCGGAGAAAGACCCGGGGAGGGGCGCCGGGGGCATGGACAGCCCGCGGCGCACGCTCCCGGTCGGTTCCCGGTCCGATCCCCATCCGTTCCCGGTCCGTCAGCGCCCCAGGTACTTCGGCTTCTCCTTGTTCACGAACGCCTGGACCGCGATGGTGTGGTCCTCGGACGCGCCGGCCCGCGCCTGGAGCTCGTCCTCCTTCTCCAGGGTCTCGTCCAGCGAGTGGGTGAGCCCGAACGCGAGGGACTCCTTCAGCGCGGCGTACGCCAGCGTCGGTCCGGCGGCCAGCGCCCGCGCCACCTTCTCGGCCTCCGCGTGCAGCTCGCCGGCCGGAACCAGCCGGTTCGCGATGCCCAGCTCGTACGCCTCCTGGGCGGTGATGCTGCGCGGGAACAGCAGCAGATCGGCGGCGCGGCTCGGGCCGATGACCCGGGGCAGCGTCCAGGAGATCCCCGAGTCGGCGGTCAGCGCGACACCGGCGAAGGACGTGTTGAAGGCGGCCGTGTCGGCGACGACGCGATAGTCAGCGGCGAGCGCGAAACCGAATCCGGCCCCGGCCGCGACGCCGTTGACCCCGGCCACCACGGGCTTCGCGGCGCCGGTCAGGGCCCGCACGATCGGGTTGTAGTGCTCGCGCACGGTGCTCATGGTGTGGCGCGACCCCGACTGCTTGTCGGCGGCCAGCAGCCCGATGTGTTCCTTGAGGTCCTGCCCGACGCAGAACGCGCGGTCACCGGCGGCGGTCAGCAGGATCGCCCGTACGGCGTCGTCCGCCGCGGCCGCCTGCGCCGCGTCCCGGAAGGCGACCTTGGTCTCGGTGTTCATCGCGTTCATCGCCTCGGGGCGGTTCAGCGTGATCGTCGCGAGTCCGTCGCTCACCTCGTAGAGCACGGTGTCGGCCATGGTGGGTCCCTTCCGGGGTCGCGGCTCGTCGTACCGGCCGGTACGTCCTGTGTCCGATGACAGCATGGCGGAGATCGCCGGCCGTGACGCGGGGCCCGCATGTGACCTGCGTCAAAGAATTCCGCGGCGTGGAAGTCCATGCGGCGGCGCAGTATCGCAGCCACATCGCCGAAATGAGTGGTTTTGCTCAAGCGCGTTGCGCAAGCGATGCCGACTGATGTTGGTCATCGGGTCCTGAGATGCGGGATAATGGCCTGGAAGCAATGTGTTCGATGCCGGTGACGTGTGTCCTATGAGGGGACGTGCGTGCCCTCCGAGGGGGCCGTCGGCGACGATGAGCTGGTTTCAGGAAGGGGAACGAGCATGGCGGCCATGAAGCCGCGGACGGGCGATGGCCCGCTCGAGGTGACCAAGGAGGGGCGGGGCATCGTCATGCGCGTTCCGCTCGAAGGCGGCGGTCGGCTCGTCGTCGAGCTGACTCCTGACGAGGCCGACGCGCTCGGCGACGCCCTCAAGAAGGTCGTCGGCTGACGCGGAACGCGACCCACACCTCTTCGACTTCCCCGGCACCGTACCTGGTGCCGGGGAAGTCGTTCTTTCCCGGTGTACGGGCCTGCCGCGCCGCACGGTCGGCAGCGCTCGGCGGCATATACGGCCTGGTCAGAGGCGACTGGCGGGATGTGTACCGGGTGGTGGACCGGGCGGCCGGGTCAGCGCTTGACCGCGCACAGCAGGCCGTCGCCCACCGGCAGCAGCGACGGCACCAGTTCCTGGCTCTCGCGGACCGCGCGCAGGAGTTCGCGCAGCCGGCTCACCTCCACCGGCTGCGGTCCCGAGTCCACGGTGCGGCCGTCGGCGAAGACGCCCTCGAACGCGACGAGCCCGCCCGGACGCAGCAGGCGCAACGATTCAGCGAGGTAGTCGAGGCTCTCCAGGCGGTCGCCGTCGCAGAACACGAGGTCGTAGCCCGCGTCCGCGAGACGGGGCAGGACGTCCAGCGCGCGGCCCGGGATGAAGCGCGCGCGATTGCTGGCGAAACCGGCGGCGCGGAAGGCCTGGCGGGCGAACTGCTGGCGCTCCGGCTCCGGATCCACCGTGGTCAGTACCCCGTCCGGCCGCATGCCGTGCAGAAGATGAATTCCGGAGACGCCGGTCCCGGTACCGATCTCGGCGACCGCTTTCGCGTCGAGGGTGGCGGCGAGCAGGCGCAGCGCGGCGCCCGTGCCGGGCGACACCGAGCGCAGGCCGGACTCGTGGGCTCGGTCCCGGGCCCAGCGCAGCGCCTCGTCCTCGGCGACAAAGGCGTCGGCGAACGCCGCCCAGCTCGTCTGCCGGTTGCCGGTAATGACCCTCTCCTGTCCCCGTGATTGCCTGGGCGTGACTGTATCCGTTGGCGCTGGGAACCTGCGGATGGGACCGGGCGTTTAGAGGGGTGGGGATACCCGGCGGGGGGAGAGTCGATGGATCGGTACACGGAGCGGGGCGGCGGCCGGCGGTCGGCGCGCCCATATGAGCCCGTATCAAATTCTCGTAAAACCACTTATCCGGAGCTAACGGGCGAGGTGGCTATGGTAGGGGCTCCACTGGACACCACCGGAGCCGACAGGGGAGGTGCGGCTGCGCCTGTGGATCGGGGCGGGGTGCTGCGGCGCCTCCTCAGATCAGCGGGTGAGCCGAAATCCGTGACCGACAACGCTGACCACTTCCACGTTGCTGCCCCGGCGCAGACCGCGACGTTCACCACCGACGCGGAGTCGCAGGCGTGGACTCCCCCCACCTGGGAGGAGATCGTCAGCACGCACAGCGGTCGCGTCTACCGTCTGGCCTACCGCCTCACGGGCAACCAGCACGACGCCGAGGACCTCACCCAGGAAGTCTTCGTCCGCGTCTTCCGCTCGCTGTCGACCTACACGCCCGGCACCTTCGAGGGCTGGCTGCACCGCATCACCACGAACCTCTTCCTCGACATGGTGCGGCGCAAGCAGCGCATCCGCTTCGACGCCCTAGGCGAGGACGCGGCCGAGCGGCTGCCCAGCCGTGAGCCCTCCCCGCAGCAGGTCTTCAACGACGCGCACTTCGACGCCGACGTCCAGCAGGCGCTGGACACCCTCGCGCCCGAGTTCCGCGCCGCCGTCGTCCTGTGCGACATCGAGGGACTGTCCTACGAGGAGATCGCCGCGACCCTGGGCGTCAAGCTCGGCACGGTCCGCTCCCGGATCCACCGCGGCCGTTCCCAGCTGCGCAAGGCCCTGGCACACCGGTCTCCCGAGGCCCGCGCCGAGCGACGCTCGTTCGCGGCCCGTGTGCCCGTGCTGGGGGGAGGGGGCGCGACCGCGTGAGTGGAACCCGTCCCACCCCTGCCGAGCAGCATCTCGGGGACCGACTTTCCGCCCTGGTGGACGGAGAGCTCGGTCATGAGTCGCGCGACCGCGTCCTGGCCCACCTCGCCACCTGTGCGAAGTGCAAGGCCGAGGCCGACGCCCAGCGCCGACTGAAGAACGTCTTCGCGGAAATGGCCCCGCCACCGCCCTCCGAAAGCTTCCTGGCCCGCCTCCAGGGACTTCCCGGCGGAGGCGACTCCGACAGCCCGCGACTGGGCGGAGGAGGCTTCGGCGGCGGCAGACTCCCCGGTGGCTCCACGGGCCCCGGCCTGCCCGGCGTCTTCGGAATGCGGGGCGAATCCTTCGGGTACGTGCCGGCCCGACCGCACGCCGATGTGCTGCCCCCCGCTCCGGGGCGCGGCTTCCGCATCCATGACGTCAGCCGTCACGAGGCCGAGCGGTCGGCCTCGCGCGGGCTGCGGTTCGCCTTCGCCGCGGCGGGCGCGGTGTCGCTGGCCGCCGTCGCGCTCGGCGGGGTGTCCACCGGAGTGCCCGGAGACACCCCGGACGCACGCGGAGGGGCCGGCGCCGGAAGCAACGTGACACCGTCCCGTTCCCAGGGCGCGGGGGCCGCCACGACTCCCGAGTCGCAGCGCCGCCGGTCCGCCGGACCGCTGCTCGCCCAGGGCGAGCGCGCGCTCGGCAACGGTCCGGTGGCGCCCACCGGGGTGTCCGCCCCGCTGCTGCCCGGAGTCCCGGCTCCGGCGGGCCGCGGCCAGGACGTCGCGCACACACCGACCACTCCCGTGGTCGCCGGTGCCGCCGCGATGTCCCCGCTCATACGTCCGCTCACCGAGGCCCAGCCGCTCACGCTGACCTCGACTCCGGGACTGCTCGCAGCCCCCGCCGCCACACCGTCCCCCTCCTCCTCCCCGTCCCCCACCCCTCGTAGCACTCGCTGACCCCGCCCTCTGCGCGTCGGCCCACGAACCTGGTTGAATCCGGGGTGGGCCGCGTCCGCGGGAGGGATCACGGGCGCGGAGTCGACAAGTCTGTGGTGACCGTCGGCGAGTCGTGCCGCGGGCCAGGTGTGGGGAGAGCATGAACGAGGGCAGGCCCACGAAGGCGAAGTGGTGGAGTCGACCCCGGCCCCAGGGCACGGAGGCAGACACCGCACCGGCTCCCCTCACGGAACCGGATTCCACGCACCCCGCCGGCCCTTCGGAGAGCGCGTGGGGCGGTCCGGACCCGAGCGCGCCGGTGGCGCGGGCGCACCCGGGGAGGGCCCGCGAGGGCGGCACGGGGGGCGACTACGAGCTGGACCGGCCCGCGGGCATCCCTGGTCCGAGGGAAGCCGTCCCTGGTCCGAGGGAAGCCGTCCCTGGTCCGAGGGAAGCGGGGGCCTCCACCGACTCCGGGTCCGTCCTCCCTGCCGGTGTGCACGCGGATGCCGGGGGCGAGGGTGCCGGCGACGGGGACTTCGAGCTGGAGCGGCCCGCTCCCCGGCGCCCCGAGCCCCTGCACGGGCCCGACCCCTACGGCACCCCGCCCTACGGCGACCCGGGCCCGTGGGCACCCGCCCCACCGGTCCAGCACCCGACAGCCGCACAAGCACAGGGTCCGCAGGCACAGATCCCGCACGCGCAGGGCCCGTACGCGCCGGGTTCTGATCCCGCCCCGGCCGAGCCCGCTGTCCCCGACCCCTGGCAGAACTACGACCCCTGGGCCGCGCCCGGCTCCCTCCAGCAGAACGGCTCCCTTCAGCAGAACGGCCCTCTCCAGCAGAACGGGATCGCCGTGCCCACCGTGGCGGAGCGGCGCAAGAGGGCGCGCAAGGCCCTGGTGTTCGGGGCCGTCGCGCTCGCGCTGGTGTCCGGGGGAGTGGGTGGCGCCGTAGGGGCGTATCTGGAGCGCAACGGGGGGCTGGCGGACATCGAGCTGCCGCAGGCCGCCAAGGAGGCCCCTGGGCGCGCCCCGGACAGCGTCGCCGGGATCGCCGCGCACGCGCTGCCCAGCGTCGTCACCCTGCATGTGAAGGGCAGCGAGGAGGAGGGGACCGGCACCGGATTCGTGCTCGACGGCGAGGGACACATCCTCACCAACAACCACGTGATCGAACCGGCCGGCGCGAGCGGCACGATATCCGTGACGTTCAGCGGCGGTGAGACCGCGAAGGCCGAGGTCGTCGGACACGACAGCGGCTACGACCTCGCCGTGGTCAAGGTCTCGGGCGTGCACGGTCTCGCCCCGATGCCGCTGGGCAACTCGGACAGCGTCCAGGTCGGCGACCCCGTCGTCGCCATCGGCGCGCCCTTCGACCTCGCCAACACCGTCACCTCCGGGATCATCAGTGCCAAGGAGCGGCCCATCACGGCGGGCGGCGAGAACGGCGACGGCACCGACGTCTCGTACGTGGACGCTCTCCAGACGGACGCGCCGATCAACCCCGGCAACTCGGGCGGGCCCCTGCTCGACTCCCGGGCCCGTGTCATCGGCATCAACAGCGCCATCCGCTCCGCCGACAGCGGCTCCGACCTGGGGACCGGTCAGGCCGGTTCCATCGGGCTCGGCTTCGCCATCCCCGTCAACCAGGCCAAGCGGGTCGCCGAGGAGCTCATCAACACCGGCCGGGCCACGCACCCCGTGATCGGTGTCACGCTCGACATGAACTACGCGGGTGACGGCGCCCGGGTCGGCACCAAGGCCGCCGGGGGCGGTCCGCCCGTCACCACCGGCGGTCCCGGTGCGAAGGCGGGCATCAGGGCGGGCGACGTCATCACCGAGGTCGACGGCGGCCGGGTCCACTCCGGCGAGGAACTCATCGTGAAGACCCGCGCCCACCGGCCCGGCGACCGGCTCAGGCTGACCGTCAGGCGGGGCGGCACGGAGAAGACGGTCACCCTGGTCCTCGGTTCGGCGGACGGCGACTGAGGGCCCGCGGGCCACGGCCCACGAGTGACACGAACCTCACAGTCGAGCACGATCGGGCAGCTCCGGACGGCAAACATCATGGAAAACCAGCGGTGTACAAGAAGTCGGAAGCCCCGGGACAGTTCCGGACGGACAGGAACGCCGGGTACCGTTGGACCCGGCCCGGACCACGGAACCCTCCCGAGGGCCGAGGACCGAGGACATCGCAAGGAGCTATCAGGTGTTCAATGACGTAGGACCGCTTGAGCTGGTGACGCTCGTCGTCCTTGCCGTGCTCGTGTTCGGTCCCGACAAGCTCCCGAAGCTGATCCAGGACGTGTCGCGCACGATCCGCAAGATCCGTGAGTTCTCGGACAGCGCGAAGGCGGACATCCGCGATGAACTCGGCCCGGAGTTCAAGGACTTCGAGTTCGAGGACCTCAACCCCAAGACGTTCATACGCAAGCAGCTGGACAATGACGAGCTGGGGCTCAAGGAGATCCGTAACGGCTTCGACCTGAAGAAGGAGATGGCCGAGGTCACGGACATGGTCCACGGCCGCGAGTCCGACTCCTCCGACGCTTCCGGGTCCACCGGGTCCACCGGGTCCTCCAGCGGCACGGCCGGCGGTTCCGTCGACATGACGAAGAAGCGCGAGAAGCTCGACGCCGACGAGCACCCGCCCTACGACGCCGACGCCACCTGAGCCGTACGGAGTACCGCGGTGGCCCGCCGCTCGCGAGCGTGCGCGACCGGGCATCCACAGCCCTCCCGGGCCGGACGGCCCTGCCCCCGGCCCGGCGTGTCCGGCCTGAAAGCGTGTTCGTCCGCGGGCCGCGGACCTGCCCCGCGCGGTCCGAACACGCCGTCCGCACGCCTTACGCGCCGGGCGCTTTCGCCGCTGCTCGCAGCGGTGTGGCTATGCTGCCCAGTTGTTGTGCGGACCGACAAGGACGCCCGAGGGGGGCGGGCCATCCGGTCCGACGAGAGCAAGGAGGCGTCCGGCAGATGGAGACGACAAGTCGGGTAGGCGCGCAGGCGCCGGCTGCGGAGGGCGGACAACAGGTCCCCTCCGCCCGGCGTACGGTCGACGGCTACCTGCTGGCGCCCTTCCCTTGGTACGGCCTCGACGAGGCCTTCACGGGGCCGCACTGGCTGATGCAGGTGGGTACCTCGGCGGACGGCGCCGTCGAGCACGGTTCGATCGGGCACGGTGACGAGCCCTCGGTGCGTCCCGAACCGGGCGAGGACAAGGAGCGGTTCGCGGTGGTGGTCACCGTCGCCGCCAGCCCCGTACGGCGCAGCGCGGACGGCACGGGACTGCTGGAGGCCACCTCGGTGTCCTCGGCCGCGTGGCTGGCCGGTGTGGGGCTGCTGTCCTTCACCTGGCCCGGCCAGATGGACCACACCCTGCGCGACGACTGGCTGGACCAGCAGACCGAGACCGCGTGGGTGCTCGCCGACGACCTGGACGGCCCTGACTGGTCCACCCTGTCCCTCCCCGTGGACGGGGTCCCCACGACCTTCCACTACCGCGAGTCCGAGTTCGGCTGGGTTCTCGCGGGTTCCACCCAGGAAGGCGTCCACGTGGGCGCGTACGGCCGGGGAATGAGCGCGTACGGGCTGGGCTTCGCGATGATCAAGGACATCGCGGCATACGCCTAGGAAAGCCCGTGGCAGCCGCTACGAGGAAGGGGGCGCCGTCCGTGCGGACGGCGCCCCCTCCTTCGTGACCACGCGCTGGAGCTTCGTGCGGGAAGCGGCGGGAAGCCTCAGAACTTGTTGCGCGGGGTGATCCCCAGCGACATGCCCGACAGGCCGCGCTGACGGCCGCCCAGCTTGCCCGCGATGGCGCGCAGCGCCGAGCCGGCGGGCGAGTCGGGGTCGGTCAGGACCACCGGCTTGCCCTCGTCGCCGCCCTCGCGGAGGCGGACGTCGATCGGGATGGAGCCGAGGACCGGAACGGTGGCCCCGGTGGTGCGGGTCAGGCCGTCGGCGACCGACTGGCCGCCACCGGTGCCGAACACGTCGACCATCTCGTCGCAGTGCGGACAGGGCAGCCCCGCCATGTTCTCGACGACGCCCACGATCTTCTGGTGGGTCTGCACGGCGATGGAGCCGGCGCGCTCGGCCACCTCGGCCGCCGCCTGCTGCGGGGTCGTGACGACCAGGATCTCGGCGTTCGGGACGAGCTGGGCGACGGAGATCGCGATGTCGCCGGTGCCCGGCGGGAGGTCGAGGAGCAGGACGTCCAGGTCGCCCCAGTACACGTCCGCCAGGAACTGCTGGAGGGCGCGGTGCAGCATCGGGCCGCGCCAGACCACCGGCGCGTTGCCCGGGGTGAACATGCCGATGGAGATGACCTTCACGCCGTGCGCCGACGGCGGCATGATCATGTTCTCGACCTGGGTCGGCCGGCCCTCCGCGCCGAGCATGCGCGGCACCGAGTGGCCGTAGATGTCGGCGTCCACGACACCGACCTTGAGTCCGTCGGCGGCCATCGCGGCCGCCAGGTTCACGGTCACCGAGGACTTGCCGACACCGCCCTTGCCGGAGGCCACCGCGTACACGCGGGTGAGCGAGCCGGGCTTGGCGAAGGGGACCTCGCGCTCGGCCGTACCGCCCTTCAGCGCGGTCGCCAGCTCGCGTCGCTGTTCGTCGCTCATCACGTCGAGTTCGACGTCGACACCGGTGACGCCCTCGACCCGCGAGACCGCCTCCTTCACCCGCTGGGTGATCGTGTCGCGCATCGGGCAGCCGGAGACCGTCAGGTACACGGCGACCGCGACCACGCCATCCGCACCGATCTCCACCGATTTGACCATCCCCAGTTCGGTGATGGGTCGGTTGATCTCGGGGTCGTTCACCGTCGCCAGTGCTTCACGCACCGCGTCTTCCGTAGCCATAGGGACGATGGTACGGCGCTCCCCATGGGCCCCGGTAAGCCCGTCACCGGTCGTCTACGTCACGTCCGTGCGACCGTTCCGCCGGGAATACGACGCGGCCGTCCCCGTGGCCGTCGGGATACCGGTCCTCCAGGTCCTTGACCAGGTCCTGGAGCTCGGAGCGGATCCAGTCGCGGGTGGCGACCTCGCCGAGGCCCATGCGCAGCGCGGCGATCTCGCGGGTGAGGTACTCGGTGTCGGCGATGGAGCGCTCGTTCTGCTTGCGGTCCTGTTCGAGGTTGACCCGGTCGCGGTCGTCCTGCCGGTTCTGCGCGAGCAGGATCAGCGGGGCCGCGTAGGAGGCCTGGAGCGACAGCATCAGGGTCAGGAAGATGAACGGGTAGTTGTCGAAACGCAGGTCGTGCGGCGCGAAGGCGTTCCAGACCACCCACATGATGATGACGATCGTCATCCAGACGAGGAACCGCCCGGTGCCGAGGAAGCGGGCGATGCGTTCCGAGAACCGTCCGAAGGCCTCCGGGTCCCACTCGGGCAGCAGTCTGCGCCGCGGCGGCTTCGGCTGGTCGAGCCGGATACGGGGCCGGGGGGCCGCCGTCGCCCCCGTGGCGGCCCGCTCACGGGCCTCACGCTCAGGCGCCATGGCCGCCCTCTCCGCCGAGCGGGCCGTCCGGCTCCCGGCGGACGTCCTCGTGGCCGTGGCCGTCCTCGGGGACGCCCTCACGGCCGAACTCATGGGTGTCGCGGCCGGCGTGGCTCTCCTCGTGCATGCTCTCGTGCACGCCCTCGTCGAGGTGGAACTCCGTCTCCCGCCAGTCCTCGGGCAGCATGTGGTCCAGTACGTCGTCCACGGTCACCGCCCCGAGCAGTGAGCCGCTCTCGTCGACGACGGGGGCCGCCACCATGTCGTACGTCGCGAAGAAGCCGGCGACCACGGGCAGCTCGTCCTCCGGGGCCAGCGGCTGGAGGTCGTCGTCGACGAGCGAGCCGACCAGGGTGAACGGCGGATCGCGCAGCAGCCGCTGGAAGTGCACCGCGCCCAGGTACTTGCCCGTCGGCGTCTCGTCCGGCGGGCGGCACACGTACACCTGGGCGGCGAGCGCGGGGGAGAGATCGGGGTCGCGGACCCGGGCGAGCGCTTCGGCGACGGTCGCGTCGGGCCGCAGCACGATGGGCTCGGTGGTCATGAGGCCGCCCGCCGTCCGTTCCGCGTACGCCATCAGCCGCCGGACGTCCGCCGCCTCGCCCGGCCGCATCAGCGTCAGCAGCCGCTCCACGTCCTCGGTGGGCAGTTCGGCGAGCAGGTCGGCCGCGTCGTCGGGGTCCATCGCCTCCAGGACGTCGGCCGCGCGCTCCTCCTTGAGCTTGCCGAGGATCTCGATCTGGTCGTCCTCGGGGAGTTCTTCGAGGACGTCGGCGAGGCGGTCGTCGTCGAGCGCTGCGGCCACCTCGCCGCGCCGCTTCGGAGACAGGTGGTGCAGCACGTTCGCGAGGTCGGCCGGGCGCAGCTGCTCGAAGGTGGCGAGCAGGCTCTCCGCGCCCTGTCCGTGCTCCTCCAGGGAGAACCCGGTGACGGAGGACCAGTCGACCGTCATCGTCTCGCCCTTGGCGCGCCGGAAGGCGCCGCTGCGCCCCTTGCGGACGAAGACCCGGCCGATCTCCCACTCCCTGCGGGCCGGCAGCTGCTGGATCGACACGTCCAGGACCGTCACCTCCTCGTTCGTCCCGACGAGGGTCACGAGCCGGTCGAGCAGTTCACCGAAGACGAGCCGTTCGGTGGGCCGCTGCTCGAAGCGGCGCACGTTCAGGACGCCGGTCGTGATGACCTGGCCGGACTCGATGCCGGTCACCCGGGTCATGGGCAGGAAGATCCGGCGGCGCGTGGACAGTTCGACGACGAGGCCGAGCATGCGGGGCGGACGGCGTCCTACGCGCAGCATGGCGACGAGGTCCCGCACCCGGCCCACCTGGTCGCCGTTCGGGTCGAAGACGGCGACACCGGCCAGGTGCGAGACGAAGATCCGGGGGGCCGCTGCGGCCATGCCCGCGCCTCCTTCGCTTCGAAGCTCTATGTGCCGGTCTGTCCGCTCGGGTGGGCTTCAGGCTAGCCCGTCCCGGTCGGGTACGCCCTGGTGGGCGGTCCGGACGGACTGCCTCCGGCGGGCGGGCACCGCACCGGTACGCTGCCGTACGCCGTTTGAGGACCGCGCACGAAAGGCAGCCCCACCTGTGACCGCAATTCCCCAGGGCCGTACCCGCAGAGCCGTGACGGTGGCCGCGATGTGCGCGCTGGCCGTGACAGGGACGGCGCTGACGGGGTGCGGCAGCGGGGATCCGGACGCGGGGACGAACGGGGTCGGCAAGCTGTCCGCCGCCGCCATCCAGGCGAAGACGAAGAAGGCGGCCGCGACCGCGCCGGCCGTACGGCTCTCCGGGACCGTCGTCTCCAACGGGACCACCTTCACCCTCGACATGCGCCTCAAGTCCGACGGCGGCACCGGCTCGGTCACCTCGAAGGGGGCCGGCTTCCGGCTGCTGCGGGTCGGCCGGCACCTCTTCCTCAAGGCCGACGCCGGCTTCTGGGCCCACCAGGACGGCAAGGGCGGCGGCAAGTCGGGTGGCACCGCGACGGCGGACAAGCTGGAGGGCATGTACGTGAAGGTGCCGACCGGCGACCCCGCGTACAAGCGCTTCAGCGGCTTCACCGACAAGGACGTCCTGCTCGACGGGCTGCTCAGTCTGCACGGCGCCCTCGCCAAGGACGGCCACCACGACCAGTCCGGCGTCCGCACCATCCGCATCACCGGCGACAAGGGCTCGGGCGGCACCCTGGACGTCTCCCTGGAAGGCACCCCGTACCCGCTCCTGCTGGGGCGCGCGGGCAACGCCGGCACCCTCCGGCTGACCGACTGGGGCAAGGACTTCCCGCTGGCCGAGCCGGCCGAGAAGGACACGGTCGACTACGGGCGGCAGCTGCCCTCGTCGTGACCCCGCGCGGCCCGTGCCGGCTGGACAGGTCCTAGCGGCGCTTGCGCCTCTTCATGAGCAGCCGGGGCAGCGCCGCCGGAATCGGCCGGCGGGTGGTCGCCGGGGTCGGCAGCGGCCGTTCGGCGAGCGAACCCCCGGGCAGCTCGGCCGTCGCGCCCGTCGGTTCGAGGCGCAGCACCCGGCATTCGCGGGCCCAGCGCTCCGGCATGTCCTCGCCGTCCGGGGCGTTCAGCCGCTTGCCCTTGAGCTCCCCGACGGCCGCCTCCCACGCGGGGGTGTTCCCGGCGAGTTCCACGACGGTGGCGGACCAGGAGACGAGCCGTCCGCCCTTGTCCTTGCTGCGTACGGTGACGAGCGCGCCGCCGCCGTCGACCAGCCCCGGCAGCGGCTGCTCGCCGGGCCCGTCGCCGACCAGGCAGGCCGCGCCGTCGTGCCAGACGTGCCACAGCGCCTGGGCGGGCACCTCGTGGTCCGGACCGGGCGGCGTCGGCACACCGGTGCCGCGCACCCAGATCAGCCCGGACTTCTTGGTGGCCTCCTCGACGAGGGCCTGGTCGAGCAGCTCTTGCGTCATGGGGCCAAGACTATCCAGCCCGTACTACAGCCAGCCGTTGCGCTTCAGGATGCGGTGGATGCCGAGGCAGAGCCCGACCGTGACACCCATGATCACCGGGTAGCCGTAGCGCCAGTGCAGCTCGGGCATGTACTTGAAGTTCATGCCGTACACACCGCAGACCATCGTCGGTACGGCGACGATCGCGGCCCACGAGGTGATCTTGCGCATGTCCTCGTTCTGCGCCACGGAGGCCTGCGCGAGGTTGGCCTGGAGGATCGAGTTGAGCAGTTCGTCGAAGCCGAGGACCTGCTCCTGCACCCGGGCGAGGTGGTCGGCGACATCGCGGAAGTACTTCTGGATGTCGGGGTCGATCAGCCGCATCGGGCGCTCGCTCAGCAGCTGCATCGGGCGCAGCAGCGGCGACACCGCCCGCTTGAACTCCAGCACCTCGCGCTTGAGCTGGTAGATCTGCCCCGCGTCCGTGCCGCGCGGGGTGCCCTTGCGGCCCGGCGAGAACACCTCGGTCTCGACCTCGTCGATGTCGTCCTGCACGGCGTCCACGACCGCGATGTAGCCGTCGACGACATGGTCGGCGATGGCGTGCAGCACCGCCGAGGGGCCCTTGGAGAGCAGCTCGGGGTCGTCCTGGAGCCGGTGCCGCAGCGCGCGCAGCGAGCCCTGTCCGCCGTGCCGGACGGTGATGAAGAAGTCCCCTCCGGTGAAGCACATGACCTCGCCGGTCTCGACGATCTCGCTGGTCGCGGTGAGCCGGTCGTGCTCTACGTAGTGGATGGTCTTGAAGACGGTGAACAGGGAGTCGTCGTAGCGCTCCAGCTTGGGGCGCTGGTGGGCCTGGACGGCGTCCTCCACGGCCAGCGGGTGCAGCCCGAACTCCCGGGCGATACCGGCGAATTCGTCCTCGGTGGGCTCGTGCAGACCGATCCACACGAAGCCGCCGTCGCGGCGCACCTGGCGCATCGCCTCCTGCGGCGTGAGCGGCGCGCGCGACGCGACGCGGGCGCCGTCGCGGTAGACGGCGCAGTCGACCACGGCCGACGGGGTGCCGGGGTCACGGGTGGTGTCGTACGAGCCACTGTCCTTGCGCAGCGAGGGGCGGGGGCGGACCGCGGCGCGCAGGTCACGGATCATCGACATGGCAGGCTCCTTTTCGCGGGCGGAGGCGGCCGGCGACGGTTGGAACTACCCGGAATGGGGACGTCCTGACTGCGGATGTTTGGTACGTCCACAAAGCGGGGAGCACCGCATCGTCGCGGTGGCAGCTTCGCTACTGATTCAGATCGGACAGATCAGGGGTTCAGATCGGACAGATCAGGCGGAAACGAAGCGCTCTTCCGTGGTGCACCGGGCAACGCTGACACGTATGCACACGATTGCGGGAGGCGGCAGCCGGCAGGGCCGAAAACCCAGCGGAACCAGCTACGGACTCAGCGACCGGAAGAGCGGGTGGTACTGCACGGTCGACTTCGGTCCATTGCAGCCCCACCTCCTCCGGTCGGTCCCCCGTGAGGGACGATCCATCCCCCGAAGGGGAGTCTGTCTCCCTCCGAAGGGGAGTCAGATCAGTCTCAGTGCGCCGGGGTGCGGGAGCAACTCCCGCGGTGCCATGAGGGCCTGGTGGGGCCCTCGGTCATGCACTGCTCCGACCAGCGGCCAAGACTATCAGCGCACCGATACGTCAAGGCCCCGCTTTGCGCGTTGTTGACCGGGGTCCGGTGCGTCCTGGCGCAATCGACGCGGCCTATGCTCGGTTCATGGCTGATGTTCTTCCTCTGGTCGAGGCCCGTTTGCGCTCCGCGCTGGGCGAACCCGACGCGCGGGCCGCTGTCACCTTCCTGGGCACCGACCGCATCGAGGTGCTGCGCTTCACCGAGGGCGACATCGTCCGCTACGCCACGCTCGGCATGTCCGCCCAGCCGATGGCGGACCCCACCGCCGTGCTCGCCGATCCGGTGAAGGGCCCGCGCGCCGAGTTGGTCCTCTCGGTCCGCCCGGCCGGTGCCGACACCGACAAGGTGCTCCGCCCGCTGGCCGTACTCGCCGCCTCTCCCCAGGTCGAGGGGCTGGTCGTGGCCTCCGGCGCCTCGCTCGACGTGGGTGAACCCCTGTGGCCCGGCGCGCCGTTCACCTCCGTCCTGGTCGCGGAGCCCGGTGGTCTGGTGGAGGACCTGGAACTGGACGAGCCCGCCGATCCCGTACGTTTCCTGCCGCTGCTCCCGATGACGCCCAACGAGGCCGCCTGGAAGCGCGTCCACGGCGCCGGCGCCCTCCAGGAGCGCTGGCTGAACGGCGGAACGGACCTGCGCGATCCGCTGCGCAGGTCCGTCCCCCTGGACTGACCGGCCCCGGAGTCCCGAATGCGATGGGACATCAATTCTGGCTCGTAGTAAGCCAGTTGGTGAAGGGATCGGCCAGTCGGTGAAGCGGTCGGTCAGTTGGCGAAGACCGTGACGCCGTCCTCGGCGGCGTGGGCCGGCTCCGGTTCCCCGGCCTCCTGGGTGAGCGCGTCGCGCCGTACGTAGACCACCGCCGCGCCCAGCAGCGAGGTGACCGCGGCGACGACGAACGGGACGCGGATGTTGCTCCACTCCTCGATCTTCGGAGCGAAGTACGGCGCCGCCGCGGCCGCGAACCAGCGCACGAAGTTGTAGCCGGCGCTCGCCACCGGGCGCGGTGCGTCGGAGACCCCGAGGGCCAGCTCCGTGTAGACGGTGTTGTTCACGCCGATGAACGCGCCGGACAGGACCGTGCAGACGACGGCGGTGGTGTGGTCGCCGTACCCGAGGACGAGCACGTCGGCGGCGAGCAGCACCAGGGACCCGCCCAGCACCTTCAGCGAACCGAACCGCGCCTGCATCCGCGGCGCCACGATCACCGAGAACACCGCGAGCAGCAGGCCCCAGCAGAAGAACACCGCGCCGGATTTGTACGGCGTCATGTTCAGCACGAACGGAGTGAAGGCCAGCACGGTGAAGAACGTGTAGTTGTAGAAGAACGCGGACGTCGCGGCGGAGGCGAGGCCGCCGTGGCCGAGGGCGCGCAGCGGGTCCAGCAGCGAGGTCTTGCGCGCGGGCTTCGGCTGCTCCTTCAGGAACGCCGTGATGCACAGGAAGCCGACCGCCATCAGGAACGCGGTGCCGAAGAACGGGTAGCGCCAGCTGGCGTTGCCGAGCAGGGCTCCCAGCAGCGGCCCGCAGGCCATGCCGAGGCCGAGCGCCGACTCGTACAGCAGGATCGCCGCCGCGCTGCCGCCGGCCGCCGCGCCGACGATGACGGCGAGGGCGGTGGAGACGAACAGCGCGTTGCCGAGGCCCCAGCCCGCCCGGAAGCCGACGAGTTCGCCGACCGACCCCGAGGTGCCGGCGAGTCCGGCGAAGACCACGACGAGCGCGAGGCCGAGCAGCAGGGTCCCGCGGCCGCCGATCCGGCTGGAGACGAAGCCGGTCAGCAGCATCGCGACAGCGGTGATCAGGAAGTACGAGGTGAAGAGCAGGGACACCTGGCCGGGCGTGGCGTCGAGTCCCCGGGCGATGGACGGCAGGATCGGGTCGACGAGCCCGATGCCCATGAAGGCGACGACGGACGCCCCGGCGGTCGCCCAGACGGCCCTCGGCTGACGCAGGAGGCCGCCCGCGCCGGCGTCGGACGTGTCCCCCTCCGCGGGGCCCCCGGTGCTGTTGATCATGCCCGCTCCTTCACTGTGCACCAGCCGGATCGTTGTCTTATACACACAATAAGTTAGGTGGGCTAATTAATGCAAGATGCATGTAGTTTTTGACATGGCGGGCGCACGCCGGACGGGTGATCGTCCTTGACGCGACGAAGGACGGAGAGGACCGTTGGGCCCTATGAGGGGCGAACCCAGTTGCCCGAAGTGTGGTGGCCGGGTCAGGGCTCCCGGCCTCTTTGCCGACTCCTGGCAGTGCGATGTGCACGGCACTGTGCATCCGCTGCAGCCCGTGATCCCGCCCAGCGTCGAGGCCCTCGGAGTGGTCGTGCACCGCGCGCGCGTGCCGGTGTGGATGCCGTGGCCGCTGCCGGTCGGCTGGCTGTTCACCGGAGCGGCGTTCGCGGGGGACGACCGCAGCGGAGGCAGGGCCACCGCCGTCGCCTGCTCGGGGCCCGGGCCGCTGGGCGGCATGGGCGAGCTGATCCTGATCGCGGAGGAACTGGGCGTCGGCCTCGGCGCGCGGTACGCGGGCATGGACGGGCCCGATCCCGGCCCGTACATGAGCGTCGAGAAACCGCCTCAGGCGAAGGTCCTCGCGGCGGGCCGGCCCACCCCTCTCTGGCATGTCTCCAGTTCCCCCGACGACCGCGCCGTCTTCGCGGGCGAGGCGCGTGGGCTGTGGCTGTGGGCCGTCGTCTGGCCCGAACAGACCGGACTGCTGATGTACGACGAACTGGTGCTGACGGATCTGCGCGACGCGGGCGCGGAGGTGGACCTGCTGCCGTGCGGCGCGCTGTCGCCGCGCATCCTGGAACCGTAGGGCCCCGCGTGTGCCCGGTGCGGGCCGGGTCGGTAGGGGGTGCTCGGCCGGTGCGGGTGTGACAAGGGGGGTGTGGATTCCCGTTATCCTTGAGCGTCCGCGCCCGTTCCGTCACCGCCTGGAGTCCGCGTAGTGCGCATCGACCTGCACGCCCACTCCACCGCCTCCGACGGTACGGACACCCCGGCCGAGCTGGTGCGCAACGCTGCCGCCGCCGGTCTGGACGTCGTCGCGCTGACCGACCACGACACCACCCGCGGGTACGCCGAGGCCGTCGCCGCACTGCCCGAGGGGCTCACCCTCGTCACCGGTGCCGAACTCTCCTGCCGGATCGACGGCATCAGCATGCACATGCTGGCCTACCTCTTCGACCCCGAGGAGCCCGCACTGCTCGCCGAGCGCGAACTGGTGCGGGACGACCGGGTGCCGCGCGCCCAGGGCATGATCGCCAGGCTCCGGGAACTCGGCGTGCCGATCACCTGGGAACAGGTGGCGCGCATCGCGGGCGACGGATCGGTCGGTCGCCCGCACGTCGCCTCCGCGCTGGTCGAGCTGGGCGTCGTCGACAGCGTCTCCGACGCCTTCACCGGGCAGTGGCTCGCCGACGGGGGCCGCGCCTACCTTCCCAAGCACGAGACCGACCCCTTCGAGGCGATCCGGCTGGTCAAGGGGGCCGGGGGCGTCACCGTCTTCGCGCACCCGGCCGCGGCCAAGCGGGGCCGCACCGTGCCGGAGTCGGTGATCGCGGAGCTCGCCACCGCCGGGCTCGACGGCATCGAGGTCGACCACATGGACCACGAGCCGGCCACCCGGGCACGGCTGCGCGGTCTGGCCGCCGAACTGGGGCTGCTGACCACGGGCTCGTCCGACTACCACGGCAGCCGCAAGACCTGTGTGCCCGGGGAGTTCACGACCGACCCCGAGGTCTACGGGGAGATCACCCGCCGCGCCACCGGGGCGTTCCCGGTACCGGGCGCGGGCGGAGCCTGAACCCCGGACGTTCCGTGCCGGGCCGGTTCGGTCGGGTCCCTCTGCCTGTCTCCGCCTCATCTCGTGACTGCGGCTGCGGTTGTCGCTGTGCTGGTGCCGGCGGGTCGGTGTCACGGGGCCTGTGCGTGAGGCCCGTACGAACCGGGTCGGTGGCGTAGGGGCTTGCCGCCCTCCGGTCGGCACGTCTGCTCGCGCTCGTGCCCGGTCCGGTCGCACGGCCGGATTGTTGCCGGGCCGGGGGACGCCTTCCGGCCGTGCCCGGTCAGCCACACGGACGGACCCGCACCCCACCCAGGACGTACATCCCGGGACCTACGTTCCGCCCCACGCTCGGCCGGAACCGTGTTCACCGGCCCGTTCCCAGGCGCCCGGCACCGCCGGCCGTGCCGCCCTGTTCCGCCCCGCGGAACGACTGCCCGAATCGGTGGCCGGAAGACCCGCCCACCCTCGCCCACCACCTCGCAAGGCTTCCCTTCACCATGTTCGACGTCGCCGTCTTCGGCTCCCTCTTCGTCACTCTCTTCGTCATCATGGATCCCCCCGGGATCACCCCGATCTTCCTGGCGCTCACCGCCGGCCGCCCCGCCAGGGTGCAGCGGCGCATGGCCTTCCAGGCGGTCTGCGTCGCCGGTGGCGTCATCACCACCTTCGGGCTCCTCGGGCACCAGATCCTGGACTACCTGCACGTCTCCGTGCCCGCGCTGATGATCGCGGGCGGACTGCTGCTCCTGCTCATCGCCCTGGACCTGCTGACCGGCAAGACCGACGAGCCGAAGCAGACCAAGGACGTCAACGTCGCCCTCGTGCCCCTGGGCATGCCGCTGCTCGCCGGGCCGGGCGCGATCGTGTCCGTGATCCTCGCGGTGCAGAAGGCCGACACCGTCGCGACGCAGGTCTC
Organism: Streptomyces sp. NPDC042002; assembly: GCF_055588305.1. NCBI lineage: Bacteria > Bacillati > Actinomycetota > Actinomycetes > Kitasatosporales > Streptomycetaceae > Streptomyces > Streptomyces sp. NPDC042002. The sequence continues at coordinate 198,443 of NZ_JBVJCT010000003.1, forward strand.
GCTGTGGTCCGCCATCCTCGCGATCCACGTCGTGCTGTGGGTCGTGATGCGCTACTCGCTGCTGATCATCCGCGTCATCAAGGACGGCGGCGTGGTGCTGGTGACCCGGCTCGCGGGCATGATGCTCTCCGCCATCGCGGTGCAGCAGATCATCAACGGCGTCACACAGGTGATCCAGGGGAGCTGACGGCTTTCCCCGGGTGATCCGGCGGAGCCCACCACTTCGTCCGGACGCGCAGAGCCCCGCACGGCATCCTCGCCGTGCGGGGCTCTGAAGTCTGAGAAGCGTCTGCGGTCCGCAACGCGTTCCGGTCCTACGAGGTGTGGTCGGTGCGTCCTCGTACGGCGAAGCGGATGATCGTCGTGTTACGAAGCGGTCGAATCGGCCGGGCGGATCCACAGTCGCTGCCCGATGGCGGCGGCCTGCTGAACGATCCGGTTGACGGAGGCGGCGTCTACGACAGTGCTGTCCACGGGCGTGCCGTCGACATCGTCGAGTCGCATGATTTCGAAGCGCATGGGCTTCTCCCTTCGTCTGGTCATCCTCCTGAGGAGAACTACTTGTGTGTGAAGAGCGAGGCACCTCTGCCTCGCTCTTATACGGATTCAACGGGATGCGTGTTACAAACATTCCCTACGCTAAGGAAACTTTTCGAGAACCTAATTACCGGCGGGTAGCCCGGGTGGCGGAGACTGAACGGCGCCAGTTGTGTTCGCAGCGTGACCGCCGGGACAATGGCCTTGATGAACGACGACCACGCGGCGCTCGCCGCCCGCATAGACCGTACGAACGAGCTGCTCCAGCGCGTGCTCGCCGAGGTCGCGAAGACCCCCTCCACCCACGCGATCTTCGTCGACGCCGGATATCTGTACGCGGCCGCGGGGCGGCTCGTCGCCGGCACGGAGGACCGCCGCTCGTTCGACCTGGACACCGATGGTCTCATCGAGGCACTCATCGACCGGGCCCGCACGATCTTCGCGGACAGCCGGCTGCTGCGCGTCTACTGGTACGACGGCGCGCGACGCCGTATCCACACCGCGGAGCAGCAGTCCATCGCCGAACTCCCGGATGTGAAGGTCCGGTTGGGCAATCTGAACGCCAACAACCAGCAAAAGGGCGTCGATTCACTCATCCGGTCGGACCTGGAGTCCCTCGCCCGGCACCGCGCCATCAGCGACGCGGCGCTGCTCGGCGGCGACGAGGACCTCGTCTCCGCGGTCGAGGCGGCGCAGGGCTACGGCGCCCGGGTCCACCTCTGGGGCATCGAGGCGCCCGAGGGCCGCAATCAGGCCGAGCCGCTGCTCTGGGAGGTCGACAGCCAGCGCACGCTCGACCTCGACTTCTTCAAGCCGTACGTGGCCAGGCGGACCGCCCAGTCGTACGACCCGACGGCGGCGGTCCGGCCCACACGCGAGGACGTGCGCTTCGTGGGCGCCCAGATCGCCGCCAAGTGGCTGGCCGCCCGGGGCCGTGAATCCCTGGTGGAGCTGCTTCCCGGGCACCCGTACCTGCCCGGCTCGGTCGACCAGGACCTGCTGGTCGAGGCCGAGGGCCTGCTCCAGTACTCCCTGCGCGGACAGTCGGACCTGCGCCGAGCACTCCGGGACGGCTTCTGGGAGCACTTGCAGGCGCAGTACTAGGCATGCGGGCGCGGGGCGCAGTACTCGGCGCGCGGGCGCGGTGGTGCCGGCCAGGTGCTGTCGCTCGGATCAGGCCGCGGAGTGCGTGCCCGTGCTGTCCCAGAAGGCGGCGAGGGCGCGGGCGGTCTCCAGGGGCTGGTCGGCGTTCGGGGAGTGCTCCGCCCCCTCTACGACCGTGCGGCGCGCGTCCAGTCGTACGGCCATCGTGTCCAGCAGGGTGACCGGCCAGGTGTCGTCGCGCTCGCCGGATATGACGTGCTTCGGGAGGGGGACGGCGGCCAGTTCGCCGACGCGGTCCGGCTCGTCGCAGAGCTGGCGGCCCGTGGCGACGAGCTGGGCGGGACTGTTGCCGAGCCAGCGGCGGCGCAGGTCGTCGAGGTCGTCGAGCCCCGCGTCCAGCCCGCCCGTGTCGGTCTCCTCGGGTGACTCCATCGCCCGGATCGCCTCCCACACCTCGGCCATGCTCATCACGGCCAGCGCGTCCCGCAACAGCTTGACGCGCTGCTGCTGAGGCGTGGAGATCTGGGCGGGACCGGAGGCCATGAGCGTCAGTGAGACGAACGGCGACGGGTCGACCAGCACCGCGGCGCGGGCGATCTGGCCGCCGAGCGAGTGCCCCACGAGGTGCACGGGAGCGCCGACGGCGGCGGCCTGCGCGAGCACGTCCTGCGCCAACTCGCTCTGCGCGTAAGCCGATTCGTCGTCCTGCGGCCCGCCGGTCTCGAACTGCCCGCGCCCGTCCACGGCCACCGTCCGGTACCCCGCCGCGGCCAACGGCGCGTGCAGCGCGATGAAGTCCTCCTTGCTCCCGGTGAACCCCGGCAGCAGCAAGGCGGTTCCCTTGGACTCGCCGTCCGGCGCGGCGTCGAGCACGGCGAACTCACCGCGCGCGGTCGACAGCCGGTAGGCGCGGACACCGGCGGGCGGAACGAATGTGTAGGGCCTGCTCATGCGCAGGAGGCTATCGGGCGAAGGTGACAGCCGCTCGGCGGGTGCGGCGGTCCGGGGGCCGGTGCCGGGCGGGTCCGTCCGCAGCCGGTATCGGCACCGGCCGCGGAATTCGGCCCTCGGCGGCGGGAGCCGAGGTTCGGGGACCGGGCCCCGGGCGGCGGAGCAGGAAACGGGCCGGAGGCCGGGCAACAGGGTCGGAAGGCAGGGGAAGAGGAGGAGCGGGAGCCGGGGGCCGTACCCGCAGGGGCGGGCGACGGGGCAGGCGGAGGCGCGAGGCGGGGACGGGCGCGACCGGCAGGGCGCGGGGCCGGACGGGCAGGGGCGGAAACGGGGAAACAAGGGGGGAGCGGGGCCGAAAACGCCGATGGCCCGGCCCCCGAGAACGGGGACCGGGCCATCGGACGGGAGATCAGCTCTCCGTGGGCTCCGTGGCGACAGCCTTGCGGGTGCGTCGACGGGTGGCGGGCTTGGCCTCGGCCTCGTCGGCGGCCTGGGCCGGGATGTCGGCTTCGGCGACGGCCTTGCGGGTCCGTCGGCGTACGGGCTTGGCGTCGGTCGCCTCGGCGGCCT
>NZ_JBVJCT010000003.1:201701-256096 GCF_055588305.1 Streptomyces sp. NPDC042002
GCGGGTGCGCCGGGGCTTGGTCTCGGCGACGGTCTCGGCGACCTCGGTCGCGGCGGCCTCGACGGTGTCGAGAACGGCCTCCGCGGCCTTGCGGGTGCGTCGACGGGTGGCGGGCTTCGCTTCGGCCTCGTCGGCGGCCTGGGCCGGGATGTCGGCTTCGGCGACGGCCTTGCGGGTCCGTCGGCGTACGGGCTTGGCGTCGGTCGCCTCGGCGGCCTCGGTGGTGTCCGTGGCGGTGGTGGCGGCCTTGGCGCGGGTGCGCCGGGGCTTGGTCTCGGCGACGGTCTCGGCGACCTCGGTCGCGGCGGCCTCGACGGTGTCGAGAACGGCCTCCGCGGCCTTGCGGGTCCGGCGCCGCACGGGCTTGGCCGGGGCCTCGGTGACCTCGGCGGCCTCGGTGACCGTCTCGGCTACAGGAGCCGTCTCGACGGCCTTGCGGGTCCGGCGGCGGGCCGGCTTGGCCGGAGCCTCGGCGACGATCTCGGCGGCGGCGCTCTCGACGACGGCCTCGGCGGCGGTCACCGCGGCCGTCTCGACAGCGGTCTCGGTGGGCTCGGCGCTCCTCCGGCTCCGGCGACGGCGCGGCGCGGCCGGCTCGTCGGTGACACCCTCGGCCGTCGCCACGGCGGCTTCCGCGGCCTCGGCCACCGGGGCGGCCACAGCGGCGGCGGACACCGGCTCGGAGCCCGCTCCACCGCGGGTACGCCGACGGCGGCGCGGCGTGCGGGGCTCGGTGGCCTCGGCGGACGCGGGGGACTCCGTGGTCACCTCGGGGGACGTGGACGCGGACGTCTCGTCCGTCGCACCGTTGCGCGTACGACGGCGCTGGCGCGGCGTGCGCGCCGGGCGCTCACGCTCGCGCTCGGTGGCCGACGGCGCGGCCGTACGGCCACCGCGGCCACGCGGGCCGCCACGGCCACCGGTCTCGCCGAGATCCTCGACCACTTCGGCCGCGAGCCCGGCGCGGGTGCGCTCGGAACGCGGCAGGACACCCTTGGTGCCGGCCGGGATGCTCAGCTCCTCGAAGAGGTGCGGGGACGTGGAGTACGTCTCCGGCGGGTTGCCGAAGCCGAGGTCCAGCGCCTTGTTGATGAGCTGCCAGCGCGGGATGTCGTCCCAGTCGACGAGGGTGATCGCGATGCCCTTGGCACCCGCGCGGCCGGTACGGCCGATGCGGTGCAGGTACGTCTTCTCGTCCTCGGGGGACTGGTAGTTGATGACGTGGGTGACACCCTCGACGTCGATACCGCGGGCCGCGACGTCGGTGCAGACGAGGACGTCGACCTTGCCGTTGCGGAACGCGCGCAGCGCCTGCTCGCGGGCGCCCTGGCCGAGGTCGCCGTGGACCGCGCCGGAGGCGAAGCCGCGCTGCTGGAGCTGGTCGGCGAGGTCGGCCGCCGTGCGCTTGGTGCGGCAGAAGACCATGGCCAGGCCACGGCCGTCGGCCTGCAGTATGCGGGCGACGAGCTCGGGCTTGTCCATGTTGTGCGCGCGGTAGATGAACTGCGCGGTGTTGCGCACCGTCGCGCCCGAGTCGTCCGGCTCGGAGGCGCGGATGTGCGTGGGCTGCGACATGTAGCGGCGCGCGAGACCGATGACCGCGCCCGGCATGGTCGCCGAGAACAGCATCGTCTGACGGCGGGGCGGCAGCATGTTCATGATCTTCTCGACGTCGGGCAGGAAGCCCAGGTCGAGCATCTCGTCGGCCTCGTCGAGGACGAGCGCCTTGATGTGCTTGAGGTTCAGCTTCTTCTGGCCCGCGAGGTCCAGCAGGCGGCCCGGGGTGCCGACGATGACGTCGACGCCCTTCTTCAGGGCCTCCACCTGGGGCTCGTACGCCCGGCCGCCGTAGATGGCGAGAACGCGCACGTTGCGGACCTTGCCCGCGGTCAGCAGGTCGTTGGTCACCTGGGTGCACAGCTCGCGCGTCGGGACGACGACGAGGGCCTGCGGGGCGTCGGTGAGCTGGTCGGGCTTGGCCCGGCCCGCCTCGACGTCCGCGGGGACGGTGACGCGCTCCAGGAGCGGAAGACCGAAGCCCAGCGTCTTGCCGGTGCCGGTCTTGGCCTGGCCGATGACGTCGCTGCCGGAAAGGGCGACGGGGAGCGTCATCTCCTGGATGGGGAAGGGGTTGATGATGCCGACGGCCTCAAGGGCTTCGGCGGTCTCAGGAAGGATTCCGAGGTCTCGGAAAGTCGTAGTCAGGGTGCTGCCTCTTCTGTGTACGCGGTGCGAGGCGAGCGCGGGGGTCGTGTCGGGACCGTGCCGGGGACGTCGGCCGCTCTTGACGGGCGGGCCGAGTGGCATGGGACCACTGCCGACGCTCGAGCTCTCGTGCCGCTGAGGGTTCCCTCCGGATGTCGTACGCAATGTGCCGTACCGACGAGGAGGGCTGTCGGGTCGGAGCCGATCGGGCCACCGACCGGGCATCCTCATTCGTGCGGCCCGTCGGATTTACTCGCCGGGCGCATTACCACCATACCCCGGAATCGCGCACACGCGATGGCCGATTTGGTCACGTAGTCGTCGTCACACTGGTTGACCAGGGACTTCCCTCGTGCTGTGAGCGGGCTATTGTGCGCTTCATGACGACGCCTGACAACGCCGCTGAGAAGCCCGCCGAGGCCCCCGCCGACACCGCCCCCGCGGCCACCGGAGTCGCCGCGCAGAACTGGGACACGGCCTCGGCCGAGCCGCACTACCGCGCCGCGGTGGTGGACCTGCTCGGAGCGCTGGCCTACGGCGAGCTCGCGGCGTTCGAGCGGCTCGCGGAGGACGCCAAGCTGGCGCCCACGCTCAGCGACAAGGCGGAGCTGGCGAAGATGGCCTCGGCCGAGTTCCACCACTTCGAGCAGCTCAGGGACCGGCTCTCCGAGGTCGGCGCCGAGCCGACGCAGGCGATGGAGCCCTTCGTCGCCGCGCTCGACGGCTTCCACCGGCAGACGGCTCCCTCGGACTGGCTGGAGGGGCTCGTCAAGGCGTACGTCGGCGACTCGATCGCCAGCGACTTCTACCGCGAGGTCGCGGCCCGCCTCGACTCGGACACCCGCAAGCTCGTCCTCGGCGTCCTCGACGACACCGGTCACGCCGGCTTCGCCATCGAGAAGGTGCGCGCCGCGATCGACGCCGACCCCCGGGTGGGCGGCCGGCTCGCGCTGTGGGCGCGACGGCTGATGGGCGAGGCCCTGTCCCAGTCGCAGCGCGTGGTCGCCGACCGGGACGCCCTGTCGACGATGCTCGTGGGCGGCGTCGCGGACGGTTTCGATCTCGCGGAGGTCGGCCGGATGTTCTCCCGGATCACCGAGGCGCACACCAAGCGGATGGCCGCACTGGGCCTCGCCGCCTAGCGGCCCGGCCCGTCCAGCCGCCTAGGGGCGCGGTTCACGGTCGCGGGAGCGGGGTCCGCGGAACGCCTTACGCCGTCGCCGAGCTGCGCCGAAACCGCTCCTCGGGGCGGAGCAGCAGCGACAGCAGCGCCGCGGAGACGGCCGCCGCGCCGAGAAGGATGGCCAGGAAGTGGCCGGAGCCCAGTGCCGTGTGCGTCAGGAAGGCGCCGAACAGGGCTCCTGCCACGCCGGTCGACAGGACCAGGGTGCGTGCCGGCAAGCGGTGGGGCAGGCGGTACGAGGCCGCCCACGCCAGCGCGAGACCGAGCAGCCCGGAGCCGAGCGCTTCCAAGAACATGGTGATGGTCCCTCCCGCACGGCCGGTGCAAATCGGTCGTAGCCGCTCCTACCCCTGACGTGCGGAACGCAATCCTCCCCTGTGCGCGGCATGTGCTCCATCTGTGGACGCGCCCGGGCCGGGTGCGGCAAGTGGATACGTGAAGGGCCCGGTGACCAGGTCACCGGGCCCTTCACGTACCACTTCGTCGCGCTGTCGCGCTGCTGCTCTACAGAGCGCTGAATCCGACCTTGCGCTGCGTGGGCTCGCCGAGCTCCACGTACGCCAGCCGGTCGGCCGGAACCAGGACCTTGCGGCCGTGGTCGTCCACGAGGCTCAGCAGCTGCGACTTGCCGGCCAGCGCCTCGGACACCGCGCGCTCGACCTCTTCCGGGGTCTGACCGCTCTCCAGAACGATCTCGCGGGGCGCGTGCAGCACGCCGATCTTGACCTCCACGGCTTTGTCCCTCCGACGGTCAGTCATGTGCGCGTTCGTACGCGCCGTACGCAGCACACATTAGCCCGGCGAGGGGAGGTGCACGCTCCGCCCGGGAACGCCAGGAGCGAACAGCCGACGGGAACAAAGAAGCGGCCGGGGGATGTGCCCCCGGCCGCTTCCTCGGTGTCGGTGATTCTGTGGGTCAGTTGCCGTCGGTGCCGTGCAGCGGGAAACCCGCGATGCCCCGCCAGGCGAGCGAGGTCAGCAGCTGGACGGCCTGGTCGCGCGGGACACTGCGGTCGCTGTGCAGCCAGGAACGGGCCACCACCTGGGCCAGACCGCCGAGGCCCGAGGCGAGGAGCATGGACTCCGCGCGCGAGAGACCGGTGTCCTCCGCGATGACGTCGCAGATCGCCTCGGCGCACTCGTGCGTCACCTTGTCGACGCGCTCGCGCACCGCCGGCTCGTTGGTCAGGTCCGACTCGAAGACCAGCCGGAACGCGCCGCCGTCGTCCTCCACGTACGCGAAGTAGGCGTCCATGGTGGCGCGGACGCGCAGCTTGTTGTCCGTGGTCGACGCGAGCGCCGTCCGTACCGCCAGGAGCAGGGACTCGCAGTGCTGGTCGAGCAGGGCGAGGTACAGATCGAGCTTGCCCGGGAAGTGCTGGTAGAGAACCGGCTTGCTGACGCCCGCGCGCTCGGCGATGTCGTCCATGGCGGCCGAGTGATATCCCTGAGCAACGAACACTTCCTGGGCGGCGCCGAGGAGCTGGTTGCGTCGGGCACGGCGCGGCAGGCGAGTGCCCCGCGGGCGTGCTGCCTCTGTCTGCTCGATGGCTGTCACGCCGCCTCCCAAATTGTCCACGTGCGGTGTGCGCCGCGCCGCCATCGTACTTTTCGGTAACCGTGCTGTGTGCGGTGCGAGCGCAGAATTTCACGGACCGGACGCCGACGGGGACGGCACACAGTGTGCCGAAGGGGACGAGCTGGGCACCCGGCCGTCCCGACGGCCTCGATCAGCGGTGTCGCGGCACCGTCACCGGTAGTCGTCCTCGTTCAGCCGGACGACCCGGGCCTGCTCGGCGAGATCGGCATCATCGGCGTTGAGGCGGTCGCCCGGGGGTTCCGGGTCGACGTCGTCCGCGGGGTCCAGCTCGGCGGACTGCTCGGCGGCGTCGGCCTCGGGGGCCTCCGCGTCGAGGATTTCCCGGAACTGGTCGTCGAATGTTCCGGGGTCTGTCGGGTCGACTGTCATGGTTCCTCTTCCCGAACGGTACGAGTGCGCTCCTGACGAACGTGCGAGTGCCCTCGTTCGAAGCCTAGGAGACACGCGATCCGGACGCTATGCGATCCGCTCGCCATCTGTGACGGCGAACACATGAGCGCCTGCGTGATCGTCTCGTAACATTGCGGCATGTCTTCGACCGAACTCCCTTCCGCACCGGCCGCCACCGTCATGCCGAGGGTCAGCGCCGTCAGGGTCGCGGAGGGGGAGCGACTGCGATCGGTCGGGCTGCCCGGCATCACGCTGACGGTCCGGTCGAGACCGCCGGCCAGGGAGGACCTGCCGCCCGCGCTGTACGTGCACGGTCTGGGCGGTTCCTCGCAGAACTGGTCGGCGCTGATGTCGCTGCTCGACGGGCTCGTGGACAGCGAGGCCCTGGATCTGCCGGGCTTCGGTGACTCGCCGCCGCCGGACGACGGCGACTACTCGGTCACCGGACACGCGCGCGCGGTCATCCGCCATCTCGACGCGTCCGGACGTGGACCAGTACACCTTTTCGGCAATTCACTCGGCGGAGCGGTCACGACCCGCGTCGCGGCCGTACGGCCCGATCTCGTCCGGACGCTCACTCTGGTCTCCCCCGCGCTGCCCGAGATCCGCGCGCAGCGCACCGCGTGGCCGACCGCGATGCTCGCGCTTCCAGGGGTGGCGGGCCTGTTCACCAGGCTCACCAAGGAATGGAGCGCTGAGCAGCGCGTACGGGGGGTGCTGGCCCTCTGTTACGGCGATCCCGGCATCGTGACGCCCGAGGGGTTCCGTGACGCGGTCGAGGAGATGGAGCGGCGGCTCGCCCTGCCCTACTTCTGGGACGCGATGGCCCGCTCCGCGCGCGGGGTCGTGAACGCCTACACGCTGGGCGGCCAGCACGGGCTGTGGCGTCAGGCCGAACGGGTGCTCGCCCCGACGCTCCTGGTCTACGGCGGCCGCGACCAACTTGTCGGCTACCGTATGGCGCAGCGCGCGGCTCGTGCCTTCCGCGACTCCCGGCTGTTGTCCCTGCCGGAGGCGGGGCACGTCGCCATGATGGAGTATCCGGAGACGGTGGCCACCGCATTCCGTGAACTCCTGGCGGATCTGGGAGAGTTGACCTCCTCGGTGGCAATCGGCGCGGAGAGCTGAGGCGGGAAGTGGGACGACACAGTCGTCGGGGGCGGGCCGACAAGACGGACACCTCGCAGACGCGAGCGGTTCCGGCACAGGAAGCGGCACCCGCTCCGGCGCCTCGCCCGGACGGCGACAGCCGCGCGGCGACGCGGCCTTCCGGACCCCTGGGTCCCTACCCGCCCTCGGGCGGTACCCCGCAGCGGGGCGCACCACAGCGAGGCGGACCGCGCTTCGACGACGCGACCCCCGCACACGGCTTCCCGCGGACGGCCGAGGGCACTCCCGCGCGCGGGGTGCCACGATTCGCGGACGGGACTCCGGCACAGGGGGTCCCGCGTTTCGACGACGGCACCCCGGCGCGCGGGGTGCCGCGTTTTTTCGACGGGACTCCGGCGCGCGGTGTGCCACGCCTTCCCGACGGAACCCCCGCCCGCGGCGTGCCGCAGGTGCGGGGCGGGCATCCCGAGCAGCGTGAACAGGGCGGCGGCTGGGGGGAGTCCGGGGCCGGTGCGGCTCCGCAGGGCGCGCCTTCCGGACCGAGGGTCCCCCGGCAGCGTCAGCAGGCCGTGACGACCCCCCGGCAGGCGTACGTCGACGCGTTCGACCTCGAGACGCAGGAGAGCGGCGGCCTTCCCGTGCCCCGCGGAGGTGTCTCGGGGCGGACCACTGGCCCCCGTGCCGCCGACGGGAACACCGAGTTCACCGGGACCGGTGAACGGCCGCTGCCGGAGACCGACGAGCAGGGCGAGGGCAAGGCCCGCAAGGGGTGGGCGTTCACCGGGATCGCGGCGGCCGCCGTCACCACCGTGCTGGCCGTCGTCGTGACCGGGCAGATGGCCTCCGGACAGCACGACGCGGCCGCGCGGACGGAATCCGCCGACGGCGCCGGCCGGGCGACCCAGGACTCCGCCTCACGCGGAGACGACCGGCCGACCCAGTCGGGGCAGCCGACCGTGGCCGCGGCGGCCCTGACGTACGACCAGCGGATGGCCAGGACGTACCCGCTCGGAGCGAAGCTCAAGGCGTCGGGGAAGTTCGAAGCGGTGCCCGGAGGCGCCAAAGCGCCCGGCAAGGGGCACAAGTACACCTACCGCGTCGACATCGAGAAGGGCCTCGGTCTCGACGGCGCGCTCTTCGCCGACGCCGTGCAGAAGACCCTGAACGACCCACGGAGCTGGGCCCACGGCGGAGCCCGCACCTTCGAGCGGGTCGACTCCGGCGAACCGGACTTCGTCATCACGCTGGCGAGCCCGGGCACCACCGCCGAGTGGTGCGCCAAGTCGGGGCTCGACACCACGGAGGACAACGTGTCGTGCGACTCGGCGTCCACCGAGCGCGTCATGATCAACGCCTACCGCTGGGCCCAGGGCTCCAAGACCTACGGCTTCGGTGACAAGATCCACGCCTACCGGCAGATGCTGATCAACCACGAGGTCGGCCACCGGCTCGGATACGGGCACGTCACCTGTGAGAAGGACGGCGACCTCGCCCCGGTCATGCAGCAGCAGACGAAGTTCCTCGACCACGACGGAATCCACTGCCTGCCCAACGCCTGGCCCTATCCCACGAGTTGACGGAAAGCGCCCACATCGCTTTGACATGCGGAAAAAGATCGTTCATATTTTCCGCATGTCCTCCCGTCACGCCTCCGTTCGCGCCGCCATCGAGCTGGCGCTCATCGGCGTGACCGCGCTCTGCGTGGCCGACATTCACTGTTGCTGACGCCCGCCCCCGGCGAGTGCGTCGCTTTCCTTCCCGTCATTGTTTCCGTGCGCTCCTGAACCCCAGCGGTTCGGCGTGCCCGTGCCTCTTTCGGTCCGGTCGGACTCCGACGCCTGACGCCCTGGGCGAGCTCCGCGCTCTTCCGTCTCACTCCGTGTCATTCCGTCTCAGTATTCGAGTCATCCGAGAGGTCGTCTTCCGATGCGTCAACCGTCCGTCATAGCGCGCCGCGTGGCCGCGGCATCCGTCAGCCTGGTCGTGGCAGCGGGCGCCGCCGCCTGCGGGCCGAAGGACAACGATGCCAAGAGTTCCGGTGGCGACTCCCGGCCCCACAAGGGCGGCACGCTCACCGTCCTGAACGCCAACCCGCAGCAGGACTTCGACCCCGCGCGGCTCTACACGTCCGGCGGCGGCAACGTGCCCTCGCTCGTCTTCCGTACGCTCACCACCCGCAACCGCGAGAACGGGGCCCCCGGCGCCCAGGTCGTGCCGGACCTGGCCACCGACACCGGCCGTCCGAGCAAGAACGCGACCGTGTGGACGTACACCCTGAAGAAGGGCCTCAAGTACGAGGACGGCACGCCGATCACCTCCGCCGACATCAAGTACGGCATCGAGCGCTCCTTCGCCGCCGAGCTCTCCGGCGGCGCGCCCTACCTGCGGGACTGGCTGATCGGCGGGGCCGGCTACCAGGGGCCCTACAAGGACAAGAAGGGCCTCGACTCGATCGAGACGCCGGACGCGCTGACGATCGTCTTCCACCTGAACAAGCCCGAGGGCGAGTTCCCCTACCTGGCCACGCAGACGCAGTTCACGCCCGTCCCGAAGGCCAAGGACACCGGCACGAAGTACGAGGAGCACCCGGTCTCCTCGGGTCCGTACAAGGTCGTCAAGAACGAGAACGACGGCGAGCGCCTCACCCTGGAGCGCAACACGTACTGGTCCGCGTCGACCGACGCCGAGCGCAAGGCCTACCCGGACAAGATCGACGTACGGTCCGGCCTGGACTCCTCCGTGATCAACCAGCGGCTGTCCTCCTCCCAGGGCGCGGACGCCACCGCCGTCACCACGGACACCAACCTCGGCCCGGCCGAGCTCGCCAAGGTGACCGGGGACAAGGCGCTGGCCTCGCGCGTCGGCACCGGACACTTCGGCTACACGAACTACCTCGCCTTCAACCCGAAGGTGAAGCCGTTCGACGACCCGAAGGTGCGCCAGGCGATCTCGTACGCCATCGACCGCAGCTCGGTGATCAACGCCGCGGGCGGCTCGTCGCTCGCCGAGCCCGCGACGACGTACCTGCCGAACCAGAAGTCCTTCGGCTACACGCCGTACGACCTGTTCCCGGCGGGCGCGTCCGGCAATGCGGCCAAGGCCAAGGAACTGCTGGCGCAGGCGGGCCACAAGAACGGCCTGACCATCACGCTCACCCATTCCAACAGCAAGAACTTCGAGACCAGCCCGGAGATCGCGACCGCCGTCCAGGACGCGCTCAAGAAGGCCGGCATCACCGTCAAGCTCCAGGGTCTGGAGGAGAACGACTACAGCGACAAGGTCCAGAGCGTCAAGACCGAGCCGGGCTTCTTCCTCGCCCACTGGGGTGCCGACTGGCCCTCCGGCGGCCCCTTCCTGGCCCCGATCTTCGACGGCCGGCAGATCGTCAAGGACGGAGCCAACTTCAACACCGGCCTCCTCAACGACAAGTCGGTCAATGACGAGATTGACGCGATCAACAAGTTGACCGATCTCGACGAGGCCGCCAAGCGCTGGGGCGCACTGGACAAGAAGATCGGTGAGCAGGCGCTGACCGTCCCGCTGTTCCACCCCGTCTACAAGCGCCTGTACGGCGAGGGCGTCAAGAACATCGTGATCAGCGACTGGACCGGCGTTCTGGACATCTCCCAGGTCGCGGTGAAGTAGCACTGTGAGCGAGGCACTTGTCGCCTCCGCGGCCCCCGTGACGGACGTGTCCGTCACGGGGGCTTCGGGGGCCCGTCAGTTCTGGCGGCGGCTGCGTGCGCAGCGCGCCGCCCTCGTCGCGGCGGCCGTCGTCGCGCTGCTCGTCCTGGTCGCGCTCGCCGCACCGCTGCTCACGGCGATCGAGGGCCAGGACCCCACCACCTACCACCCCTCACTGGTGGACTCCGCGCGCGGCGGCGTCCCCGTCGGCGCGCTCGGCGGCATCGGCGCCGACCACTGGCTCGGTGTCGAACCGCAGACCGGCCGCGACCTGTTCGCACGCCTCGTGTACGGCGCCCGGGTCTCCCTCGGCGTCGCGCTCGCGGCGACCCTGGTGCAGGTCCTCATCGCCGTCGTCGTGGGCGTCGCGGCCGCGCTCGGGAACCGATGGGTTGATCAACTGTTGAGCCGCATCACGGAGATCATCGTGGCCCTGCCGCTGATGATCATGTCGTTGGCGCTGCTGGCCATCGTGCCCGGCAGCTTCCCGCGTCCCGTCCTGGTCGCCCTCGTCATCGGTCTGATCGCGTGGGGCACCCTCGCGAAGATCGTGCGCGCGCAGACGCTCACGCTCAAGCAGCTGGACTACGTCGCCGCGGCCCGGCTCAGCGGCTGGAGCACCTGGCGCATCGCCCGCCGCGATCTGCTGCCGGGCCTCGCCGCCCCGCTCATCACGTACTCCGCGCTCCTCGTGCCGGCGAACATCGGCGTCGAGGCGGCCCTGTCGTTCCTCGGCGTCGGTGTGAAGCCCCCGACCCCGTCCTGGGGACAGATGCTGACCGCCGCCGACGTCTGGTACCAGGCCGCGCCGCAGTACCTGCTGCTGCCGGCGGGCGCGCTGTTCGTCACCGTCCTCGCCCTGACCGTCCTCGGTGACGGCGTGCGCGTGGCCCTCGACCCGCGCGCGGCTTCCCGCCTGCGCGTCGGCACGGGCCGCAGACGTGAGGCCAAGGCCGACGCGAGCGCGGACGCGCCCATCGGCGGCGGCACGGACCTACCCCGGCAGGACGCCGGAACGCCCCCGCAGGGCGCGGATGTGCCCCGGCCGGGCGCGTCCGCCGACGAGACCAAGGAGGCCACGGCATGAGCGGCTTCGGCGGGTTCGTCCTGCGCCGTGCCCTGGGCACCGCGATCACCCTCCTCGCCATCTCGGTGATCATCTACGTCGTCTTCTACGCCACCCCCGGCAACGTCGCCCAGATCACCTGCGGCCCGCGCTGCTCACCCCTCCAAGTGCGCCAGGTCGCCGAGCAGTTGCACCTCGGGGACCCGCTGTACGTGCGCTACTGGCACTTCCTGGAGGGGATCCTCGTCGGCCAGGACTACTCGACCGGCACCTCCGTCCAGCACTGCCCCGCGCCCTGCCTCGGGCTGTCTTACCAGACCGACCAGCAGGTCACGCGGCTGATCCTCACGAAACTGCCGGTCAGCCTGTCGCTGGTGTTCGGCGCGATGGTCCTGTGGCTGGTTCTCGGCGTCGGCACCGGCGTGCTCTCCGCCTGGCGGCGCGGCCGGCTCAGCGAGCGGGTGCTGACCGGCGTCACCCTCGCGGGCACGGCGACGCCCGTCTTCGTGATCGGCCTGATCCTGATGATCGTCGTCTGCGGCCAGCTGGAACTGCTGCCCTTCCCGCAGTACGTGAACTTCTCCGACGACCCAGAACAGTGGGCGTGGAACCTGGTGCTCCCCTGGCTCTCGCTCGCCCTCGTCGAGGCCGCCGCGTTCGCCCGGCTGACCAGGGTCTCGATGCTGGAGACGCTGGCCGAGGACCACATCCGGACCTTCCGCGCCTACGGCGTGGGCGAGCGGTCGATCATCGGGCGGCACGCCGTCCGGGGAGCGCTCGCCTCGATCATCGCGCTGAACGCCAGCACCTTCGGGTCGGCGGTCGGCGGCGCGGTGCTCACCGAGACACTGTTCGGACTGCCCGGTATCGGCCAGGAACTGGTGCACGCGGTGAACGTCGTCGACCTTCCCGTGGTCGTCGGCATGGTCCTGGTCATCGGCTTCTTCGTGGTCATCGCCAACGCCGTCGCGGACGTGCTCTACGCGGTGGCCGACCGACGGGTGGTGCTGGTATGAGCGACTCTTCCCCGGTTTCTTCCTCCGCCTCCGGCCCGCTGGTCGAAGTGAGCGACCTCGTCGTCGACTTCGGCGACCTGCGGGCCGTCGACGGGCTCTCCTTCCGGCTGGAGAAGGGCGCCGCGCTGGGCCTCGTCGGCGAGTCCGGCTCGGGCAAGTCCACCGTGGCGTCGGCCCTGCTCGCGCTGCACCGGGGCACCGGAGCGCGCGTCGGAGGCACGGTCCGGGTGGCCGGTGTCGACGTACGGCGGGCGTCCGACGACGAACTGCGCCGGCTGCGCGGCGGAAAGGCCGCCATGGTCTTCCAGGACCCGCTGTCCTCCCTCGACCCGTACTACGCGGTCGGCGACCAGATCGCCGAGGTGTACCGGGTGCACACCAAGACGTCCCGACGAGCGGCACGCGCGCGTGCGGTGCGGGTACTGGACCGCGTCGGCATCCCCGACGCGGCACGCCGGTCCCGTTCGCGCCCGCACGAGTTCAGCGGCGGCATGCGCCAGCGCGCCCTCATCGCCATGGCCCTGGCCTGCGAACCCGAGCTCCTGATCGCCGACGAGCCGACCACGGCCCTCGACGTGACCGTCCAGGCCCAGATCCTCGACCTCCTGCACACCCTTCGGGAGGAGACCGGGACGGGGCTGCTGCTGGTCACCCATGACGTCGGGGTCGCGGCCGAGAGCGTCGACGAGATCCTGGTCATGCGTCACGGACGCGCGGTCGAGCACGGGCCGGTCGCCGCCGTCCTCGGCGCACCCCGGGAGCCGTACACCCGCGAACTCCTCGGCGCCGTACCCCGCGTGGACACACCTCGCGTGGTCGAGCGGGCCGGGCGCGAAAAGGCCGCCGGACCGGACACGGGCGCACGGCCCGGCGAGATCGGCGCCGGGCCGGAGGTAGGCGAAGGCGCCGGACGGGCCGGAGGCGCTGGTCCCGTCGCGGGGACCGGCCCGGCCGGGGGAACCAGCCAGGTCGAGGGCGCCCGCTCGGACGACGTCGTCCTCGAAGCGGTCGGGCTCCGGCGGGAGTTCGGACGCGGGAAGCGGCGGTTCGCAGCCGTCGACGACGTGTCGCTGAGCGTTCGCCGCGGCGAGACGCTCGGCATCGTCGGCGAGAGCGGCAGCGGGAAGACGACCCTCGGAAGGATGCTGGTCGGGCTCCTGGAGCCCACGGCCGGCGTGGTCCGCCACGAGGGGCGCGAACAGTCCGGCGTACGCCCCTCGGTGCAGATGGTCTTCCAGGACCCGGTGTCCTCCCTCAACCCCCGGCGGAGCGTGGGCGAGTCCATCGCCGATCCGCTGCGGGCGCGCGGGACGGGGGTCCCCCCGCTCGGGCGAAGCCGAGAGTGGGGGAGGGACGAGGGGCGCATTCGAGGGCGCGTACGGGAACTGCTGGAGCGCGTGGGGCTCGAGGGGGCGCACTACGACCGCTACCCGCACGAGTTCAGCGGCGGACAGCGCCAGCGTGTCGGCATCGCGCGGGCACTCGCCGCCGAGCCGCGCGTCATCGTGTGCGACGAGCCCGTCTCGGCGCTCGACGTCACCACGCAGGCCCAAGTGGTCGCCCTGCTGGGCGAGTTGCAGCGGGAACTCGGGCTCGCGCTGGTGTTCGTGGCGCACGATCTCGCGGTCGTACGCCAGGTCAGCGACCGGGTCGCGGTGATGCGACGCGGCCGGCTCGTCGAGTACGGTCCCGCCGACGAGGTCTACGAGAGCCCGCGGGACCCGTACACCCGGCAGCTCCTGGCCGCCGTACCGGCACTCGATCCGGAGATCGCGGCGCGGCGCCGCGCGGAGCGCAAGGAGCTGTCCCCGGCGTGACCCGAGGGCCCGAGGCCCGCGAAAACGTGTCTGCTTGATCTCGTAGCGCGACGAAACGCGGTCTGCGCGGGAAAGTTACGAGCGTTCACCCCTTTTGGTGGTGCGACGGACAACCGTCCGTCGTACCACCGCCTTGTCCGCATACGTTCGTCCCGCTGCGAGCCGCCGGGTCAACGGCGGCTCCTCATACGGGAGATCGGGGGTGTGCTCGTGCGCATCGGACTGGTGACGGAGGGTGGCTATCCGTATGTGAGCGGTGACGCCGGACTCTGGTGCGACCGGCTCGTACGCGGGCTCGGGCAGCACGAGTTCGACATCTACGCGCTCAGCCGCACCGAGCGCCAGGAGGACCAGGGCTGGGTCCAGCTGCCGCCCCAGGTCGGCCGCGTACGCACGGCACCGCTGTGGACGGCGCACAGCGACGGGGTGGTGTACGGACGCCGGGCCCGGCGCCGGTTCGCCGAGGTTTACGGGGAACTGGCGGCGGCGGTGTGCGGAGGCCCGGAAGCCGCGGGCGCGGAAGCATCCACCGAAGTCTCCGGGGACCCGGCGGACTCCGTCGGCGCCGAGGCGGACCGTTTCGCCGGCGCCCTGTACGGACTGGCCGAACTCGCCCGGGACGAGGGCGGACTGGCCGGCGCCCTGCGCTCCGAGAACGCGGTACGTGCCCTGGAACGCGCCTGTCGCGCACCCGGATCACTCCGTACGGCCCGCACCGCGCGCGTACCCGATCTGCTCACCGTCGCCGCGCACATCGAGCGCACCCTGCGCCCCCTCTCGCTGGACTGGTACGAGGACGACGCGCTCGGCTCGGCCGACCTCTGCCACGCCGCGGCCGGCGGAGCGGCGGCGCTGCCCGGCCTCCTCGCCCGGCACTTCCTCGGCGTCCCCCTGCTGGTCACCGAGTACGGCGTGCAGTTGCGGGCGCACTACCTGGCCGCCGCGACCCTCGAAGAGGCCCCCGCCGTCCGGGCGCTGCTCGCCGCGTTCCACGGCCGGCTCGCCACCGAGGTCTACCGCGCGGCCGCGCTCATCACGCCCGGCAACGCGCACGCCCGCCGCTGGCAGGAGCGCTGTGGCGCCGACCGCGCCAAGCTGCGCACCGTCCACCCCGGCATGGAGGCCGCGCGCTTCGCGGACGTCGGGGAGGGCACGCGGGGCAGCCGGTGCGCGGACCCCGACACGCTGGTGTGGGTCGGCCGCGTCGAACCGGCCAAGGACCTGATCTCCCTGCTGCACTCCTTCGCCGAGATCCGCAAGGCCGAGCCGAAGACCCGGCTGCGGATCATCGGCGCCCCCGCCGGGGGCCCGGACGGAGCGACCTGTCTGGCCCACTGCAAGGCACTGGCCGCACAGCTCTTCCCCGACGAGGCGGAGGGGGTGCACGTGGTCGGCGACAACCCGGTCTCCTTCGAGGAGATCGGCGGACCGGAGATCCCGAGCCTCGCGGAGGCCTACGCCTGCGGAGCCCTGGTCGTCCTGTCCAGCGTCGTCGAGGGCTTCCCGGTCAGTCTCGTCGAGGCCATGCTCTGCGGCCGGGCCACCGTCTCCACGGACGTGGGCGCGGTCGTCGAGGTCATCGGCGGTACGGGGCTGGTGGTTCCGCCGCGCAATCCGCGGGCGCTCGCGGAAGCGTGCGTGGCACTGCTGCGCGACCCGGAGCGCCGTGAGCGTCTGGGCGCGGCCGCCCGCGCACGCGCCCTCGAACTCTTCACCGTCGAGCAGAACATCACGGCATTTCACGGCATTTACCTGGAGATCGTCTCGCACTCCCCGGTGCGTCGGGTCGTCGTGGACGAGGAGGGGGAACCGTTGCCCTTCGGCGTCCCCGCCGAGGCCCATGTGCCCGGCCGCTGGACCGTGCCCCGCCTCATGACCGCGGGGAGGCCGCGCTGGGCGGCGGGGTCACCGGTACGAGCCACCGTGCCAGTGCCAGTGCCAGTGCCAGTGCCAGTGCCCGTACCGGTGCCCGCGTCTGTACCAGTGCCCGTGCCAGTGGTGCCCGTGCCGATGCCCGTTTCCGTGGGGGAGGGCGCGTGACGATCGACAGCGCCGGACCGGGCGTCCCGGGCGGGCTCGACGGCCAGGGCGAACCGGACCTGCCCGCCACACCGACGAGCCCCGGCACCTGGGACGAGCGGTCGGTACGCGACACCGGTCCACTCCGCGACGGCGACTCGGCACACGGCGGCTCCCAAGGCGCCCGCGGGCCCGCCGGGCACCGCGGCGCGGTGGACCCCGTGAAAGCGCTGATGCACCGGCACCGCGAACTCTGCGCGCGGGCCGTGGACCCGCTGGAGATCGCGGCGGGTCTGGAGGCCCACGGAGTGACCGACCGGACCGCCGTGCGCTTCCGGCACCGGGACGTCTTCTCGCTCGCCGAGGAGATGTACGCCCGCGTGGCACGCGACGGCGAGTCCGCGCCCCGCACCGAGACCCCGGGACGCCCCGGCACGCACGCCTACTGGACGGCACTCGCCCTCGTGCCGGGGGCCCTCGGTACGGCCGTCGTCGTCGGGCTGCGGCTCACCGACGGGCAGCCGCGTCTCGCCGTCGCGGCGTTCGGCGCCCTGGCCATGACGGCGGGCCTGTGCCTCGCCCTCCGCCACGGACCCCTGAGCACCCGGCACCGCACGACGAACGCCGCACGCGCGTGGACCTGCTCGCTCATCGCGTACGCCCTCGTCGGCGACGGACTGCTGAGCGCCGGCCAGGGCGGCGGCCCGCACGGTCCCTGGCCCCTGGCCACCGCATCCGTGCTGGCCCTCTTCCTGGCCTGTGTCCCGGCGGCCTGGTGCGCCCACCTCTTCGCGGCCCGCGCCCGTCGCCGACTGGGCGCGAGCCGCGGCCTGGAGGAGTTCGCCGCCTCCGTACGCCCGCTGCTCCTCGGGGCGTTCGCCCTGTACCTGTGCGCACTGGTCGGACTGCTCGCACTGTGCGGGACGGCACTGGACGAGTCACCCGCCTACGCCGGAGCCGGTGCCCTCGGCGCACTGCTCCTGCTCGCCCGACTGCTGACGGCACGCGGCTTCACCCACGCCCCGGTCCGCGCGCTCGCCGGTGCGGGCGTGGCGGAGGCCACCGCCCTCGCCACGGTCTTCGCCGCACGTCTGCCCGGCTGCTCGTTCCTGGCCGCCCCCGTCGACAGCCTGGTCGGGGCGGCGGGACCCGGCGCGGTACCGGCCCTGGCCTGCGGGGCGGGCGCCCTCGTCCTACTCGTCCAGGCGACCCGCACCCTCACCCGCGCCTCGGCCCACGCCCTGCCCTGCGAGGCCCCATGAGCCGCGATCCGCGCCCCGGCGCACCGGGTCCGCAGGACCGGTGGCCCGAGCCCGCCCGAAACCGGCCCACGACGCCCCCACCGCCGTGAGCCCTCCCCGGCGTCCGGACAGCGTTCCGGATCCGGGCCCCTTCCCTCCCGCGGGGCCGACACCGCGGGCCCTCTTCACGACCTACGGCACCACCTCGAAGGAGACAGTCAGATGATCACCTCCCGAACCGGAGAATCCGCCCCGGGAGCCGCCCGATGAGGGTCCTGCTGATCGGAGCCAACGGCTACCTCGGCCGTTTCGTCGCCGACAGACTGCTCGCCGACCCGGCCGTGCAGCTCACCGCCCTCGGCCGGGGTGACGACGCCGACGTCCGGTTCGACCTCGCCTCGGGCAGCCCCGGCGCACTCACCCGCTTCCTGGACGCGGTGCACCCCGGAGTCGTCATCAACTGCGCGGGCGCCACCCGCGGCGGCGCCCGCGAACTGACCCGGCACAACACCGTCGCCGTCGCCACCGTCTGCGAGGCCCTGCGCCGCAGCGGCTGCGGCGCCCGGCTCGTCCAGATCGGCTGCGGCGCGGAGTACGGGCCCAGCCAGCCCGGTTCCTCGACCGCGGAGGACGCCGTCCCGCGCCCGGGCGGCCCGTACGGAGTGAGCAAACTCGCCGCGACCGAACTCGTCCTCGGCTCCGGCCTGGACGCCGTCGTGCTCCGCGTCTTCTCGCCCGCGGGACCCGGCACACCCGCCGGATCCCCGCTCGGCCGGCTCGCCGAAGCCCTGCGCCGCGCCATGCAGGCCAACGACGGCGAACTCAAACTCGGCGGCCTCGGCGTCCAGCGCGACTTCATCGACGTCCGCGATGTCGCCCGCGCCGTCCACGCCGCCTCCCTGTCCGCCGCGCAGGGCGTGATCAACATCGGCTCGGGCCGTGCCGTACGCCTCCGGGACACCGCAGCCGTCCTCGCCCGCGTGGCCGGCTACAGCGGAACCCTGCACGAACTCGACGGTCCGTCCGGCCCGTCCATGAGGGCGTCCATCGGCCACCCCCGCCCCGAGCCCGACCACGTGGCCCCGGTCGCGTACCCCTACCCGGACGGCTGCGGCAGCTGGCAGCAGGCCGACGTGCGCACCGCGCGCGACCGGCTCGGCTGGCGGCCCCGGATCAATCTCGAGGAATCCCTCGCCGATATCTGGATGGAGGCGGCATGTCGTATCTGACCAGCACCGCGACCGGCAGCGCGAGCACCGACTTAGGACTCGGCTTCGGCATCCCCGGCTATGCGCACCCCCTCGTCGCTCCCGTGGAATGGGACGAACTCACCCGCCCCGGCACCCCCTTGCACTGGGTCGTCCTGAACGTGGACAACGGTCCCGGAGCGAGACCCGACCCGCGCTGCCTGGAGGCCTCGGGACGGTTGCGCAACGCGGGCGTCCGGGTGCTGGGACACCTCGACGCCGCCTATGGAGCCCGCACCTTCGGCGAGATGACCTCCGACGCGCGCCGCTATCTCGACTGGTACCAGGCCGACGGATTCATCCTCGACCGCTGTCCCACCGAACGCGCCGCGCTCCCGGAGATCCGCCGCGCGGTCGGCGCGCTCCGCGCACTCCGCGACGGCGCCCACATCGTGCTGGGCCACGGCACCCACCCGCACCCGGGCTACGCCGAGAACGCCGACCAGCTGGTGACCTTCTCGGGCCCCTGGACCGAATACCGCTGGTCGCAGGTCGCCGAGTGGACCGCCGACTATCCCCCCGCGCGCTTCTGCCATTTCGTGCACGGTGTGCCGCGCGGCCACCTGGACGAGGCACTGCGCATCGCCCGCTGGCAGGGCGCTTCGACGATCTACTTCACCGACCGCTCCGATCACGGCGGGAGAGCCGACCCCTGGGAGACGATGCCCGGTTACTGGGACGAGATCGTCTCGCGGATCGGAACGGGTGTCTCGGAATGAAGAAGGGCGTGGCAGTGTTACGGGGAGAACAACTGTAGTGATTGACCGACCAACGGAGTCCCCGTGTCGCTGCCACCCCTGGTCGAGCCAGCCTCTGAGCTCACCGTAGACGAGGTCCGCAGGTACTCCCGCCACCTGATCATCCCCGATGTGGGCATGGACGGGCAGAAGCGGCTGAAGAACGCCAAGGTGCTCTGTGTGGGCGCCGGCGGCCTCGGATCGCCGGCACTGATGTACCTGGCCGCGGCGGGCGTCGGCACGCTCGGCATCGTGGAGTTCGACGAGGTCGACGAGTCGAACCTGCAGCGCCAGATCATCCACAGCCAGGCGGACATCGGCCGTTCCAAGGCCGAGTCCGCGCGCGATTCCGTGCTGGGCATCAACCCGTACGTGAACGTGGTCCTTCACGAAGTGCGGCTCGAGGCCGAGAACGTGATGGAGATCTTCAGCCAGTACGACCTGATCGTCGACGGCACGGACAACTTCGCGACCCGTTACCTGGTCAACGACGCGTGCGTGCTGCTCAACAAGCCGTACGTGTGGGGTTCGATCTACCGCTTCGACGGACAGGCCTCGGTCTTCTGGTCCGAGCACGGCCCCTGCTACCGCTGCCTCTACCCGGAGCCCCCGCCGCCGGGCATGGTCCCCTCCTGCGCCGAGGGCGGCGTCCTCGGCGTGCTGTGCGCGTCCATCGGCTCCATCCAGGTCAACGAGGCGATCAAGCTTCTCGCGGGCATCGGCGAGCCGCTCGTCGGCCGCCTGATGATCTACGACGCCCTGGAGATGCAGTACCGCCAGGTCAAGGTCCGCAAGGACCCGAACTGCGCGGTCTGCAGCGACCACCCCACCGTCACCGAGCTCATCGACTACGAGGCCTTCTGCGGCGTCGTGTCCGAGGAGGCGCAGGAGGCGGCCGCCGGCTCGACGATCACTCCCAAGCAGCTCAAGGAGTGGATCGACGACGGCGAGAACATCGAGATCATCGACGTCCGCGAGATCAACGAGTACGAGATCGTCTCGATCCCCGGTGCCAAACTGATCCCGAAGAACGAGTTCCTCATGGGCACCGCCCTGGCGACCCTGCCGCAGGACAAGAAGATCGTCCTGCACTGCAAGACGGGTGTCCGCAGTGCGGAGGTCCTCGCCGTCCTGAAGTCCGCCGGTTTCTCCGACGCGGTGCACGTCGGCGGCGGTGTGATCGGCTGGGTCCACCAGATCGAGCCCGACAAGCCGGTGTACTGACCGGCGGCCCGGCCCGCTCTTTCGACGGCGGGGGTTTCGCGGACCCGGTGTCCGTGAAACCCCCGCCGTCGTCATGAGCAGACCTTGCCGTCCTTGGGCACCGTCCCGTCCAGCAGATAGCTGTTCACGGTCGAGTCGACACAGTCGCTCCCACTCCCGTAGGCGCCATGGCCCTCGCCCTTCCAGGTGAGCTCCACGCCCACGCCCTTGCCGAGCTCGTCCGCCATCCTGCGGGCGCCCTCGTAGGGTGTCGCCGGGTCCCCGGTGTTGCCGACGACCAGGACGGGTCCGGCTCCCGGCGCACTGACCTCGGGGGTGTCGTACTGACCGGCCACCGGCCAGTCGTGGCACCAGCCCGCTGTGTCCCAGCCCATGAAGTCCCCGAAGACGGGCGAGATCTTCTCGAACTCGGGCAGCCGCTTCCTCGTCTCCTCGGGAGTCGGCCGCTCCTTGTCGTCCAAGCACGATATGACCCGTTGGGAATGTGTCGTCGTGCCGTAGTGCCCCGAGGCGTCGCGTTCGTTGTAGCCGTCGGCGAGCGTCAGCAGGGCCGAACCGTCCCCGCCCTCGGCGTCCTTCAGGGCTTCGGTGAGGCGCGGCCAGCCCTCCTTGCTGTAGAGCGGCAGCACGATGCCGGTGAGGGCCAGCGTCTGGCTGAGCTCGCGTCCGCCCGTGGTGGGCAGGGGCTTCGCGTCGATCCGCTTCAACAGGTCCGCGATCCTCCGGGAGCCCCGCTTCGGGTCCTGGCCGGTGGACTTGAGGTAGTCGTCCAGGGCGCGCTGGAAGCCCAGTGTCTGGTTCTTGGCGTGGCCCACGGTGTCGGCGCTCGGGTCGACGACCGCGTCCAGCACCAGGCGGCCCACGTTCTTCGGGAACAAGTGCGCGTACACACCGCCCAGTTCGGTGCCGTACGAGATGCCGAAGTAGTGCATCCGGCGGTCGCCGAGGACCTGGCGCATCAGGTCCATGTCGCGGGCCGTGTCGGTCGTCGAGACATGGGACATCAGCTTTCCGGCGGCCTTCGCGCAGCCCTTGCCGAAGTCCACGGCGTCCTTGAAGTACGCCGCTTCCTCGGCCGCGTCGTCCGGTGTGGCGTCCACCGACTCGGAGGCCTGGATCGCCTTGTCCCCGCGGCACCGCACACCTTCGCTGGCGGCCACCCCGCGCGGGTCCCAGCTCACCAGGTCGTAGCGGTCGTGAAGCGGGCCGACGACACTCTCGTACGACGGCATCGTGGAGATGCCCGAGCCGCCGGGGCCACCGAAGTTGAACAGGAGCGAGCCGACGCGCTTGCCCTGACCGCCGGTCGCCTTCGAGCGGATGAGCGCCAGGCCGATCGTCGCGCCGCCCGGCTTCGCGTAGTCCAGCGGCACCTTGAGCGTCGCGCACCGCCAGCCGCTCCCGGGCACGGGGGAGTCCGAAGTGCCTTTGCAGATGCCCCAGTCGAGCTTCTGTGAGGTGAGCGAGGCGGGCAGACCCGACGATCCGCCGGAAGCCGGCGCGGTGGCCGACGGTCCGTCACCGTTCTTCCCCTCGTCCTTGTTGCCGGCCGACGAGCCCCCGCCGCAGCCGGCCAGCAGCAACGCGGCGGCGGCCGCGGCCGTCCACCGTGCGAAACGTGTCATGAGTGTCCCCCTCGCCCGTGGTCCGCCCGAAGTCGCGGATCACATGCAGGCCATAGTAGGCGTCGGCAGCCGACCCCGCCGAGGCCTGTGGATAACGCTCTGACCTGCGACTTTCTAGGAACAGGCGGTGCCGGCCGACGGCACGGTGCCCTGTAGCAGATAGCCGTTCACCGCGCCCTGCACGCACTTGTTCTTGCTGTCGTACGCCCCGTGCCCCTGGCCCTTGTAGGTCAGCTCGACTCCGACGCCCTTGCCGAGCGCGTTCACCATCGCCCGAGCGCCCTCGTACGGCGTGGCGGGGTCGCCGGTGTTGCCGACGACGAGGATCGGTGCCGCGCCGGGAGCGCTGACGTCCGGGTGCTCGGCGGCTCCCGGCACGGCCCAGTCGGTGCAACTGACCATGCCCCAGGCCAGATAGTCGCCGAACAGCGGGGAGGCGGCCCGGAACTCAGGAACCTTCGACCGCACATAGTCCGCGGTGTAACGCGGCTTGTCGTCCGCGCAGTTGATGGAGATGTTCGCTGGGGTGATGTTGCTGTACTGGCCGTTCTCGCTGCGCCCGTTCATCGAGTCCGACAGCAGCATCAACACCTTGCCGTCGCCGTCGTACGCCTGCTGAAGTCCCTCCGTCAGGTACTCCCAGAAGTCCTTGGAGTACAGCGACTGCGCGATGCCGCTGGTCGCGGCCGTCTGCGTGAGCTGGCGCGGGAAGACGCCGGGGATCGGCTTCGCTTCGAGGTCCTTCAGCAGTTTGGCGATGCGGTCCTTGACGTCCTGCGGGGTGTCACCGATGGGGCAGTCCTCGACCTTCGAGGTGCAGTCCTCGGCGAAGTTGTCCAGCGCGAGCTGGAAGCCCTTGGCCTGCCCGAGGGAGCTCTGTTCCACGTTCTGCGTCGGGTCGACCACTCCGTCGAAGACGGCACGGCCCACGTTCTCGGGGAACAGGTGGGCGTAGACGCCGCCCAGTTCGGTGCCGTACGAGATGCCGAAATAGTGCAGCTTGTCGTCGCCGAGCACCTGCCGCATCAGGTCCATGTCGCGAGCCGCGTCCGTCGTGCGCACATGGGGGAGGACCTTGCCGGAGTTCTTCTCGCACGCCGCGTTGAACGTCCTGGTGTTCCGCAGGAGTTCCCGCTGTTCGGCGGCGTCGTCCGGAGTGCCGTCCTGCTGGAAGAACCTGTCGAGCTGCTGGTCGTTCTCGCACTTCACGCCCGCACTGCGGCCGACGCCCCGCGGGTCGAAACTCACCAGGTCGTAGCGGGTGCGCAGGGCCGCGTAGTCCTGTCCGAAGGCGGGCAGGGTGGTGACGCCCGAGCCGCCGGGGCCACCGAAGTTGAAGATGAGCGAGCCGATGCGCTTGCCCGGTTCGCCGCTGGCCTTCGCCCGGATCAGCGCGAGCCCGATCGTGTCGCCCTTGGGCTCGGACCAGTCGAGGGGCACCTTCAAGGTCGCGCACTGCCACTCCGTACCGCCGGGCAGAGGCGAGGGGGCGCTGCCACCGCCCTCGGCCTCGGACGGTGCCGGGCACGCCTTCCAGCTCAGTTTCTGTGCTGTCAGATCCTCGCCCTTCGAGTCACCGCTGCAGCCGGACACCCACGAGGTCAGCAGGACGGTGGTGACGGCCAGGGCTGCGGCGCGCCGCTGGGGCGGGTTCGGCATGTTCCCCATCCTGCGGGCGGGCGGGGTGGGGCGCTCGGGGCACGAGCCGTGTGGGTGAGGGGGCACCACGGGGCTCGCACCCGGTGGGCGCGGGGCAGGGACGAGACCGTCCGTACGCGGCTGGGCCGAGGAGCGTACGGACGGTCCCCGCGCGGACCCTAGAGCGCGCCCTTGCGCGTCAGATGGTTGAAGAACAGCCAGCCCGGCAGGACCGGGATCCACAGGGTCAGCAGCCGGTACAGCAGCACCGCGGGCGCCGCGACCTCCTTGGGGAGGCCGATGGCGATCAGGCCGACGGTGAGGGTCGCCTCGACCGCGCCGACACCGCCCGGGGTCGGCGCCGCCGAACCCAGCGCGTTTCCGGCGAGGAAGACGACGGCGACACTGGCGAGACTGAGCGAGGTCGTCTCCTCGTGGCCGAACGCGCGGACCGACGCGTCCAGGCACATCACGAAGCAGGCCGTCAGCAGCAGCATGCCGCCGATGCCGGTGACGAGCTTCTGCGGCCTCTGCAGCACGTCGAGCATGCGCGGGACGACGCCGGCGAACAGCGACCGCACGCGCGTGGAGACGAACTTGCGCAGCAGCGGCACCGACGTCACCACCAGGATGAGGACGGCGACCGTCAGCAGACCCGCGATGACCGTACGGGACGGCGACAGGGACGGTGTCTTCTCCGTACCGGTCAGGTAGCCGAAGGACAGCAGCATCAGGATGTGGCAGCCGAGCCCGAACAGCTGCGACGCGCCGACGCTCGCCACCGCGAGTCCCGGCCGTACCCCGGCACGCTGCAGGAAGCGCGTGTTGAGGGCGACGCCGCCGACCGCGGCGGGCGCCACGATCTTCACGAACGAGCCGGCGACCTGCGCCGCCGCGGTCCGCAGGAACGGCACCCGCTCGGGCACGAAGCCGAGCAGGCTCATCGCCGCCGCGAAATAGCTCAGCGCGGAGAACAGCACGGCCGCCGCGACCCAGCCCCACTCGGCGTTGTCGAAGAGGGTCCCGAACTGGATGTGGGTGAGCTGCGTCAGCAGGAAGTACGCGCCGATCGCTCCGGCGAAGACGCTGATCAGCGTGCGGGGCTTGACCCGCTCCAGGCGGGCCGGCTCGACGGGCGCCTGGGGCCTGATCAGCAGTACCTGGTGACGGATCTGGGTGAGCAGATCCTCCTCGCGCGCCTCGTCCAGGGCCTCGTCGATCGCCCGCTTCTCGGCGCGCTGCTCGGCGCGTACGGCCTTCTTGTCGGTCTTCTCCGGTACGGGCGGGACCGCTTCCGGCGCTTCCTCCGCCGCTGCCTCGGCGCGGGCGAGTCTGGCCTGCCGTGAGGCCTCCAGCACCGCCTCGCGTTCGCGCTGCGAGCGCTCCCGGGCGAGTTTGCGCAGCGTCGCGCGCGTGGAGCGCGTCAACGCGATCGGCTGGAGCATGGGCAGACAGTCCGCGACGGCGTCCGGGCCGAGCACGCCGACCGCCGACGCCACCGCGCGCTCGGCGCCCACACGGAGCCCGAGGGTGGTCACCAGCTGGGCGATGTCCATGCGCAGCAGCAGATCGCCCGCCGCGATCTCGCCGCCGCGCAGATCGGTGAGGATCACTTTGCCGGAACGATCCACCAGAATCGAGTCGCCCGCGAGCCGGCGGTGCGCGATGCGCCGGGACTGCAGCGCCTGCACCTGGTGCCAGGTGTCGCGCAGCAGATCGTCGGTGATCAGCTCGTCGGGCAGCGAGTCGAGGGTGTGACCGCCGGTGTGCTCGTAGACGAGCATCACGGCGTCCGGGCCCAGCTCGGAGGTCGCGATCAGCTTCGGCGCGTTGGCCCCGGCCGCGATGGCCGCGTACGCGAGGAGGGCTTCCTGCTCCAGGGCCTGGCGCAGCGACTGGAGGCTGCGGCGTGTGGTGATGCCGCGCAGCGTCAGACGGCGCCAGACGCGGTAGAAGAAGCCCTGCGCCTGCTGCTCGCGGTCGACGACCGTGACGTCCAGCGGCGGGCCGTCCTCCAGCGTGACGAAGTAGCGGCGGCCGCGGTCGCCGCTCTCCGCGGTCTCCGGCATCTCCTCGCGGGCCGCGCTGACCGGGTGGAAGCCGACGTGCCGAAGGCCCGCCATCAGCGTGCGTCCGGTCGGCCGCACGTTCGGTGAGCCGACCGCGTACAGCGTCCCGTAGGCGACGGTCCAGCCGATCAGCACCGTCAGGATGATCGAGAACGGGGTCGTGTAGCCGGTCACCAGCATGGAGAAGGCGTCGAGGAGCAGCACGACCCAGAGCACCCCGCGCCAGCGAGGTCTGCGGGACATGCCGACGGCCGTCATATAGGCGATGACCGGTGCGAGATAGCCGTGCACCGGGTCGGTGAGGGCGTGGATGTCACCCGGAGAGGGCTGGGTGAGCGCCTCCTGGATGGAGCCCGGGGCGCCCTTCGCGACCCAGAGGTCCGTGGCGAGGGTCACTCCGTGCGCGAGGACCGCGGCGAGGACGCCGTCGGCGATGCGCAGCCCGTCCCGCTTGATCAGCCGCTCGATGGCGAAAGCGACCGGCACCAGGAGGATGGCGATGCTCGACGCCAGCCCCGCGATCTTGATCAGCAGATCGGGTGCCTGCCCCGTGCCCTTGTTGATGTCCTGTTCGAGGCCCGAGGTGGTGCCGTGCGCGAACGCGGCGATGGCGAGCAGCACCACGATCGCGAGCACGCCCACCAGGAGCCGCATCAGGTCGGACGGGCGGTGCACGCGCGCGGGGAGCAGCGGTTCGTCGCCTTCGACCTCGTCGGCGTGGACCTCGTCGGCACAGTCGGTGTCCCGCTTGACCAGCCGCTCCTCGTCCCCGCGGGTCCGAGAGGGGGCTTCCTGGGCCTCAGGAGAGGTGTCCCCGGTCTCGCCGGAGTCCGTCCCGCTCGTCGCGGAGGAGGACCCGCTCGCCCCGTCTTGCGTTTCCTTCTCGCCCGCGCCGCCGGTGTCCGGGCGTGACGAGGCAGCGGAGGTCCCCTCCGCGTCTTCGGGGTGCACGCCCTGCTGCCTCATGGTCTCTTCTTGATCTCGTATCACCAGTCACCGCCCGCACGATGGTGGCATGCCCGACCGACACACGGGGGCATCAGGGTGCAAATGCGGGGCGCGCAATCTGCTACAAGCGTCACTCCGTGGCGAGGAATATGCACAGCCTCCGCCGCGGCACATTGTCGGTGGGGTGGGGCAGGATGGGTCGGATGAGCGAGGAGAGCCTTCCGGCGGACGCCCTGCCGGAGTACGCGGAGCGGGTCCTCGACGTCGCCGAGCTGATCCCGCCCGGCCGCGTCATGACGTACGGCGACATCGCCGAATGGCTGGAAGTGGGCGGGCCGCGCCAGGTGGGCCGGGTGCTGGCCCTCTACGGAGGAGCGGTTCCGTGGTGGCGTGTCATACGCGCCGACGGTGTGCTGCTCCCCGGCCACGAACTGGACGCGCTGGCCCACTACCGCGCCGAGGGAACGCCTCTCAAGGAGGCGAGCCGGGCCTCCGATGGGCATCTGCCACGCGTCGACATGAGACGGGCCCGATGGGACGGCGGCGAACGCGCGGAAGGTCACACCTGACAGCTTCGGGCATTCACGGGGCCGAAGGGGAAAGCGAGGCCCGTATGAGGGAAACGAGGCACATCCGTGACATGCCGTACGTTCGTGAAGGACGGGACGCACGTGGCGTGAGGGAAGAATCGGAAGCCCTCCTTCCGTGAACCGCACCGGCGTAGCGTCATCGGCACGCGTCCCCCTCACCCCGCGGTCACCGCCCTCCACACGCGGCAGTCCGCCAATCCGTACGACCACCAGGACCGGCGAACCACGTGAGCTCCACTTCTTCCACCAGGCGCCTGACGCACCCATCGGTGCGCCAGGGGGCCCGCGGTGCGTACCGGCTGGTGCGCACCTTGCAGGCCCGGATGGATCCCCCTCGTCTTGACGCAGCCCAGCGCGCGGTGGTTGACCACGGGAGCGGTCCACTGCTCGTGCTCGCGGGTCCCGGTACGGGCAAGACGACCACGCTCGTCGAATCCGTGGCCGCCCGGATCGAACGGGGCGGCGACCCGGAACGCGTCCTGGTGCTCACGTTCAGCCGCAAGGCGGCCGTCGAGCTGCGCGACCGTATGGCGCTGCGCATAGGAGCCGCCCGCGCGCCCAGGGCCACCACGTTCCACTCCTTCTGCTACGCCCTGATCCGCGCCCACCAGGACAGCGACCTGTTCGCGGAGCCCCTGCGGCTGCTGTCCGGCCCCGAGCAGGACGTCGCCGTACGCGAGCTGCTCGCGGGCCAGCCCGACCTGGAGCGGCTGGGTCTCGCCCATGTGCGCTGGCCGGACGAACTGCGCGCCTGCCTGACCACGCGCGGCTTCGCGGACGAGGTCCGCGCGGTCCTCGCCCGCAGCCGGGAACTCGGGCTCGGCCCCGACGCCCTGGAGGCCTTCGCGCGGCGCATCGGCCGCCCGGACTGGGGCGCGGCGGCCGCCTTCCTCGCCGAGTACCTCGACGTCCTCGACATGCAAGGAGTCCTCGACTACGCGGAACTGGTCCACCGCGCGGTGCTCCTCGCCAGGCGCCCCGAGGTCGCCGAGCGGCTCACGGCGCAGTACGACGCCGTCTACGTGGACGAGTACCAGGACACCGACCCCGCGCAGGTGCGGCTGCTGCGCGGCCTCGCCGGCGGCGGGCGCACCCTCGTCGCCTTCGGCGACCCCGACCAGTCGATCTACACCTTCCGCGGCGCCGACGTGAACGGCATCCTGGACTTCCCCGAGGCCTTCCCGCGCGTGGACGGCCGTCCGGCTCCGGTCGAGGTCCTCGGGACGTCCCGCCGCTCGGGCGCCGACCTGCTGGCCGCCACCCGCCGGCTCACCCAGCGCATGCCGCTGACCCGCCTGCCGGCGCAGAAGGTGCGCGCCCACCGCGAGCTGTCCCCGGTACGGGACGGGGGACACGTCGAGGTCTACACGTACCCGACGTCCGGCACGGAGCTCGACAACATCGCGGACATCCTGCGCCGCGCCCACCTGGAGGACGGTGTGCCCTGGGGCGAGATGGCCGTCCTGGTGCGCGCCGGTTCCCGGACGATCCCCACGATCCGGCGGGCGCTCACCTCGGCGGGCGTGCCCCTCGACATCGACGGCGACGATCTGCCCCTGCGGCACGAACCCGCCGTCGCGCCGCTGCTGACCGCGCTGCGGGCGGTGGCCCGGGCGGAGACGGGCGCGGACGGGGCGCCCGGTGCCGACGCCGACCCGCGCACCGACGCCGACCCGCGTGCCGAGACCGACCCGCGTAGCGACACCGATCCGCGTGCCGACACCGGCCCGCGGGAGGACACCGCCGACGTCCGCGTCGCGTCCTGGCTCGACACCGAGACCGCGCTCACCCTCCTCGCCTCGCCTCTCGCGAGCATGGACGCCGCTGACCTGCGGCGCCTGGGGCGGGCGCTGCGGGAGGAGGAGCGCGCCGGCGGAAACCTCGTACCACCGCCGTCCGACGTCCTGCTCGCCCGCGCCCTGGCCGAGCCGGAGCGGCTCGTCGCGCACGACCCCGCGTACGCGCGAGGGGCCCAGCGCCTCGGCGCGCTGCTGCGCAAGGCGCGTGAGCGTCTCGCCGGCGGCGGGACGGCCGAGGAGGCCCTCTGGGACCTGTGGGACGGCACACCGTGGCCGCAGCGCCTGGAGCGGGCCGCCCGGCGCGGCGGCGCGGCCGGACGCAACGCCGACCGGGACCTCGACGCCGTGTGCGCGCTGTTCGCGACCGCCGGACGCGCGGAGGAGCGCACCGGAGGCCGTGGCGCCCTGAACTTCCTGGAAGAGATCGACGCCGAGGACATCGCGGCCGACACGCTCACCCGCAGGGCCGTACGCCCCGATGCCGTACGCCTGATGACGGCACACCGCTCCAAGGGCCTGGAGTGGCGCCTCGTCGTCGTCGCGGGCGTCCAGGAGGGACTGTGGCCGGATCTGCGCCGCCGCGGTTCCCTGCTGGAGGCCGACCGCATCGGGCGGGACGGCCTCGCCGAACCCCTCACACCCGGGGCACTCCTCTCCGAGGAACGCCGGCTGTTCTACGTGGCCGCCACACGCGCGCGTGAACGGCTCGTCGTGACCGCGGTGAAGGCGCCTGCCGACGACGGCGACCAGCCCTCCCGCTTCCTCACCGAACTCGGCGTCGAACCCAAGGACGTGACCGGCCGCCCGCGCCGCCCCCTCGCCGTCGCCCCGCTGGTCGCCGAGCTGCGCGCCACCACGGTCGACCCACGCGTCTCGGACAGCCTCAGGCAGGCCGCGGCCCGCCGCCTCGCCCGGCTCGCCGCGCTCGCCGACGAGGACGGCCGCCCACTGGTCCCCTCCGCGCACCCCTACCGCTGGTGGGGCATGTACGAGCCGACGGAGAGCAAGGTCCCGCTGCGCGACCGCGACCAGCCCGTCGTGCTCTCCGGCAGCGCCCTCGACCAACTCGCCAACACCTGCGCCCTGCAGTGGTTCCTGGGGCGGGAGGTGAAGGCCGACGCGCCCGCGACAGCCGCCCAGGGCTTCGGCAACGTGGTGCACGTCCTCGCCGACGAGGTCGCGTCCGGACGTACCCCCGCCGACCTCGACGTCCTCATGGAGCGCCTCGACTCCGTGTGGAACGCGCTCGCCTTCGACGCGCCCTGGAAGTCCGCGCAGGAGAAAGAGCACGCGCGCGTGGCGCTCGAACGCTTCCTGAAGTGGCACGTCATGGACCGCACCGGCCGTACGCCGGTGGCCAGCGAGCACGACTTCGACGTGACCCTCGAAGCGGGCTCCTACGAAGTACGCATCCGCGGCTCCATGGACCGCGTCGAGGCCGACACCGAGGGCCGCGCCTACGTGGTCGACTTCAAGACCGGCAAGCAGGCGCCGAGCGCCGCCGAGGTGACCCACCACCCGCAGCTCGCCGTCTACCAGCTCGCCGTCGGCGAAGGCGCGGTCGACGACGTCTTCGACGGCGTACGCCCCGAAGCGGGCGGTGCCGAACTGGTCCAGCTCCGCCAGGGCGCCGCCAAGAAGAACGGCGGCGAGACCCTCCCCAAGGTGCAGGCGCAGGAGCCGCTGGAAGGCGAATGGGTCGGCGACCTCCTGGCGAACGCCGCCGGCAAGGTCCTCGACGAACGGTTCTCGCCGACCACGGGACAACACTGCACGCACTGCTCCTTCCAGGCATCATGCAGCGCCCGGCCGGAGGGCCGGCAGGTGGTCGAGTAGACGGGTCCCGCAGCGGCGCGGAGCGGGGTCGGATCCCGGGTTCTCCGACGCTCGGCAGGTCGCCGGTTCAGGTGGGTCCGAAATCGGTGACGTCAGCGAGTGACGTACGGCACCACATGTGCTGACCTGCGATTCTTCAGCCCAGGGCGCAAATGTGGCCACCGCTGTCAGCGGACGCCGCTAGCCTCTGCGACATGCCCGCCCGTATCACCGACCCCGAACAGCTCAAGGAACTCCTCGGTATCCCGTTCACCCCGGAACAGACGGACTGCATCACCGCGGAGCCGGCCCCGCAGGTGATCGTGGCCGGAGCCGGTTCGGGCAAGACCACGGTGATGGCGGCCCGCGTGGTGTGGCTCGTCGGCACCGGACAGGTCGCCCCCGAGCAGGTCCTCGGTCTGACGTTCACCAACAAGGCGGCCGGCGAACTCGCCGAGCGCGTCCGCAAGGCGCTCGTCAAGGCGGGCGTCACCGACCCGGACGTCATCGACCCCGACAACCCGCCGGGCGAGCCGGTCATCTCCACCTACCACGCCTTCGCGGGACGCCTGCTCACCGACCACGGCCTGCGCATCGGGCTCGAACCGACGTCACGGCTGCTCGCCGACGCCACCCGCTACCAGCTCGCCGCGCGCGTGCTGCGTGAGGCGACCGGCCCGTATCCGGCGCTGACCCGATCCTTCCCGGACCTGGTCGGCGACCTCCTGACCCTCGACTCCGAGCTCGCCGAACACCTCGTACGGGCGGAGGACCTGCGCGCCTACGACGCCGAACTGCTGCGCACCCTGGAGAGCGCCGAACTCACCAACGCGGACCTGCGCAAGGTCCCCGAGGCCGCCGCCGCCCGGCGGGAACTCGCCGAGCTGGTGGGCCGTTACCGGGCGGCGAAACGCGAGCGCGACCTCCTCGACTTCGGCGACCAGATCGCCCTCTCGGCCACCCTGGCCAGTACCCGTCCCGAGGTCGGGGAGATCCTGCGCGACGAGTTCCGGGTGGTCCTGCTGGACGAGTACCAGGACACGTCGGTGGCCCAGCGCGTCCTGCTCGCCGGACTCTTCGGCGCCGGCACGGGACACCCCGTGACCGCGGTCGGCGACCCCTGCCAGGCGATCTACGGCTGGCGCGGCGCCTCCGTGGCCAACCTCGACGACTTCCCCGAGCACTTCGCGCGCCCCGACGGCCGCCCCGCGACCCGTCAGTCGCTCAGCGAGAACCGCCGCAGCGGCGGCCGCCTCCTCGACCTCGCCAACGGCCTCGCGGAGCCCCTGCGCGCCATGCACGCGGGCGTGGAGGCCCTGCGGCCCGCCCCCGGAGCCGAGCGCGACGGCCTGGTGCGCTGCGCGCTGCTGCGCACCCACGCCGAGGAGATCGGCTGGCTCGCCGACTCCATCGCTCATCTCGTACGCACCGGAACGGCACCCGCCGAGATCGCCGTCCTGTGCCGCACCGCCACCGACTTCGCCGAGATCCAGGGCGCACTCGTCGCCCGTGACATCCCCGTCGAGGTGGTGGGTCTCTCCGGTCTGCTGCACCTGCCCGAGGTGGCCGACCTCGTGGCCGTCTGCGAGGTCCTCCAGGACCCGGGGGCGAACGCCTCCCTCGTCCGGCTGCTCACCGGTCCGCGCTGGCGGATCGGCCCGCGCGATCTGGCTCTCCTAGGGCGCCGCGCCCGTCTGCTCGTGTCCCACGCGCGCGCGGGGGCCGACGACGATCCGGACCGCAGGCTCGCCGCGGCCGTCGAGGGGGTCGACCCGGCCGAGGTGATATCGCTCGCGGACGCCCTCGACACGTTCCTGGAGACGCCCATCGAGGCCGCGAGGGACGACGACGGGCTGCCCTTCTCGCCGGACGCGCGGGTGCGCTTCGCGCGGCTCGCCACCGAACTGCGCGACCTGCGCCGCTCGCTCGCCGACCCGCTGATGGACGTCCTGCACCGGGTCCTCGCCGTCACCGGTCTCGAGGTGGAGCTCTCCGCGTCCCCGCACGCCCTGGCCGCCCGCCGCCGCGAGACCCTGTCGAACTTCCTGGACATCGCCGCGTCCTTCGCCTCCGGCGACGGCGAGGCGAGCCTGCTGGCCTTCCTCGGCTTCCTGCGCACCGCCGCGCAGTACGAGAAGGGCCTGGACAACGCCCTGCCCGGCGGCGAGAACACCGTCAAGGTGCTCACCGCGCACAAGTCCAAGGGCCTGGAGTGGGACGTGGTCGCCGTCCCCGGTCTCGTCAACGGCACCTTTCCCAGCAGCCAGGGCCGCGAGAAATGGACCTCCCAGGGCAAGGTCCTGCCGCATGAGCTGCGCGGCGACGCCGACACACTGCCCGACATCGAAGCCTGGAACGCGAAGGGCATCAAGGCTTTCCACGAGGCCATGAAGGACCACCAGCACACCGAGGAACTGCGCCTCGGCTATGTCACGTTCACCCGCCCCCGTTCGCTCCTGCTCGGATCCGGCCACTGGTGGGGCCCCTCCCAGAAGAGGACGCGCGGCCCCTCGGACTTCCTGCACGCCCTGTACGACCACTGCGCGGCCGGACACGGCGAGATCGAGGTCTGGGCGGACCAGCCGGCGGAGGACGAGGGGAACCCGGCCCTGCACGAGGCGGCCGCCGACCATGCCTGGCCGCTCCCGCTCGACGACGCGGCCCTCGCCCTGCGTCGCGCGGCGGCGGAGACCGTACTCGCCCACCTGGAGCTGGTCGCGTCCCACGACGAGGCCCACCCGGGGGCCGACGGACATCGGCGAGCGGCCGTCCACGACCCCTCCTCGTACGACGACCCGGAGTGGCCGCCGCCGTCGCGGGACGGCATCCCTCCGTACGACGAGGACGACCTCCCCGAAGACGAGTTCTTCGAAGACGGGCTCTCCGAGGACGGCTTTCCAGAGGACCGCCTCCCGGAGGGCGACCTCGCCGATACCGCCCTGCCCGAGGGCGACGACTCCGACTGGGACTCCTGGACGACGGAACGACCGGGAAAGCGACCGGCCGCCGGCCCGAGCGGCCGCCCGACGGTGCCGCACCAGGCCCAGGGCCCGGCCCCGGCGCCCCGCCCCTACCCCCAGGAGACCGGGAGCGAGCGCCTCACGCCCGAAGAGGCCCGCACCCTCGCCTCCTGGGACCGCGACCTGGACGCGCTGACCGGAGAACTCCTGCGCGCCCGCGCGACCGTCACCCACGTACCCCTGCCGGCCTCGCTCACCGCCTCCCAGCTGCTGCGCATGGCCGCCGACCCGGACGGCTTCGCACAGGAACTCGCACGCCCCATGCCGCGCCCCCCGCAGCCCGCCGCACGCCGGGGCACGCGCTTCCACGCCTGGGTGGAGTCCCGCTTCGAAGAGCTGCGGCTGCCGATGCTCGACCCCGAGGAGCTGCCCGGCAGCGAGACGGAGATCGCCGACGAGCGTGACCTGGAAGCCCTGAAGGACGCCTTCGAACGCACTCCCTACGCACACCGCACCCCGTACCGAGTCGAGGTGCCCTTCCAGCTCGCGATCGCCGGCCGCGTCGTCCGCGGCCGGATCGACGCCGTCTACAGGAACGGCGACGGCGACGGGACGACGTACGAGATCGTCGACTGGAAGACCGGCCACGGCCGCACCGCCGACCCGCTCCAGCTCGCGCTGTACCGACTGGGCTGGGCCGAGCGCCAGGGTGTGCCCCTGGAATCCGTCACGGCCGCTTTCCTGTACGTCCGCGACGGCGAGCTCGTACGACCGGACGAGCTCCCGGACCGTGCCGCGCTGGAGCGGCTGCTCACCGAGGACCCGGCGGGCCCGCAGGACGGGGCTCCCGGACAACCGCCGGACGAACACGCCTCTGTGGGCGGATAGGCTCAGGAACATGAGCAAGCCCGTTGACAACGCCGTCAGCACCGTCCGTACGTACATCGGGACCCACCGCGCCGCCTTCCTCGACGACCTCGCGGAGTGGCTGCGCATCCCCTCGGTATCGGCTCAGCCCGACCACGCCGCGGACGTGGCACGCAGCGCCGACTGGCTCGCCGCCAAACTCCGGGAGACCGGCTTCCCGACCAGCGAGATCTGGCCGACCGCGGGCGCCCCGGCCGTTTTCGCCGAATGGCCCTCCGAGAACCCCGACGCACCCACGGTCCTCGTCTACGGGCACCACGACGTGCAGCCCGCCGCCCGCGAGGACGGCTGGGACACCGATCCCTTCGAGCCGGTCGTCCGCGGAAACCGCCTCCACGCGCGCGGGGCCGCGGACGACAAGGGCCAGGTGTTCTTTCACACACTCGGCGTCCGGGCCCACCTCGCCGCCACCGGGCGCACCGCCCCGGCCGTGCACCTCAAACTGCTCATCGAGGGCGAGGAGGAGTCCAGCTCCCCGCACTTCCGCGACCTCGTCGAAAAGCACGCCGAGCGACTCGCCGCCGACGCCGTGATCGTCTCCGACACCGGCATGTGGTCCGAGGACACCCCCACGGTCTGCACGGGCATGCGGGGCCTCGCCGAGTGCGAGATCGTCCTGCACGGGCCCGGGCAGGACATCCACTCCGGGTCCTTCGGGGGTGCCGTGCCCAACCCGGCCACCGCGGTCGCCCGCCTGGTCGCGGCCCTGCACGACGAGCACGCGCGCGTGGCCGTACCCGGCTTCTACGAAGGCATCACCGAACTCACCGACCGCGAGCGCGAACTCTTCGCCGAGCTGCCCTTCGACGAGGAGCGGTGGCTGCGCACGGCCAGGTCGACGGCCACCCACGGAGAGGCCGGTCACACCACCCTGGAGCGCGTCTGGGCCCGCCCGACCGCCGAGGTCAACGGCATCGGCGGCGGCTACCAGGGCGCCGGCAGCAAGACGGTCATCCCGTCCTCGGCCCTGGTGAAGCTCTCCTTCCGGCTGGTCGCCGGGCAGGACCCGGACCACATCGAGAAGGCCGTACGCGCCTGGGCGGCCGAGCAGGTGCCCGACGGCATCCGGCACGAGATCACGTTCGGCCCGGCCACGCGCCCGTGCCTGACACCACTGGACCACCCGGCCCTGCAGTCCGTCGTACGCGCCATGGGCCGAGCCTTCGAGCAGCCGATCCGCTACACCCGCGAGGGCGGCTCGGGACCGGCGGCCGACCTCCAGGAAGTCCTCGGTGCCCCGGTGCTCTTCCTGGGCATCTCCGTTCCCTCCGACGGCTGGCACGCCCCCAACGAGAAGGTCGAACTCGACCTCCTCATGAAGGGCGTCGAAACGACCGCCTACCTGTGGGGCGACCTGGCCGAGAACTGGCGCGACACACCCTGAACAAGCCGATTCACACCCTCAAGAGCGCACCGCACGCCCGTCCTGCTGAACCGCCCGCCGAAATAACCGTTCCACCGGGGGAGTTGGAAGCACCCGTGACCACCTGGACCGACCACAGCGCCGACCGTCCCATCTCGCTCACCGCTCCGAGCGGCATCGACCGGGCCGCCCATCACCGGCTCGACGAGGCCTGGCTCGCGGCGGCCTGGAGCCACCCCACGACCCGCGCCTTCGTGGTCTCCGGAGGTCAGGTGCTCATCGACGAGACGGCCGACGGCACCACCGAACTGCTGATGACGCCCTCCTTCGAGGCCCCCCTCACGGAGGCGCACCGCTATTTCCTGGGCACGGACGACGACGGGGTGAGCTACTTCGCACTCCAGAAGGACGCGCTTCCCGGCCGCATCGACCAGTCCGCCCGCCCGGCGGGCCTGCGTGAGGCCGGTCTCCTGCTGTCCCCGCGCGACGCCGGACTGATGGTGCACGCGGTCGCCCTGGAGAACTGGCAGCGACTGCACCGCTTCTGCTCCCGCTGTGGCGAGCGCACGGTCATCGCGGCCGCCGGCCACATCCGCCGCTGCCCCGCGTGCGGCGCCGAGCACTACCCGCGCACCGACCCGGCCGTGATCATGGCCGTCACGGACGACGAGGACCGCATCCTGCTCGGCCGCCAGGTGCACTGGCCCGAAGGCCGCTTCTCCACGCTCGCGGGCTTCGTCGAGCCCGGCGAGTCGATCGAGCAGTCCGTACGCCGCGAGGTCTTCGAAGAGGCGGGCGTCACGGTCGGCGCGGTCGAATACGTCGCCAGCCAGCCCTGGCCGTTCCCCTCCAGTCTCATGCTGGGCTTCATGGCCCGCGCCACCTCGTCGGAGATCAACGTCGACGGCGAGGAGATCCACGAGGCCCGCTGGTTCTCCCGGGAAGACCTGCGAGCCGCCTTCGAGTCCGGGGAAGTGCTGCCCCCCTACGGAATCTCGATCGCGGCCCGCCTGATCGAGCTCTGGTACGGCAAGCCCCTGCCGACGCGGGGGAACACCGCCTGAGGGCGCCCCTGACATGACGCTGCCCCTCTGGTGACTCACCAGAGGGGCATTGCCGTGCGTGCGGGAGGTCAGGCGCTGAGCGCCTGCTTCACCTGGGCGAGGCTCGGGTTCGTCATGACGACCTCACCGCCACCCGTGGCGGGGACCACCAGGACCGTCGGAACCGTCTGGTTGCCGCCGTTCGCCTTCTCGACGAACGCCGCGGACTGCGGGTCCTGCTCGATGTTGATCTCGGTGTACGCGATGCCCTCACGGTCCATCTGGCCCTTGAGCCGACGGCAGTAGCCGCACCACGTGGTGCTGTACATCGTCACAGTTCCCTGCATGTCTCATGCGCTCCTTCACGGCTTCGGGTGCGTGGTCGCTGCAAGTGGAACGCAGGTCACCCGGTCACCATTCCCGTAGGGGGTATCCGGGGCGCCCGCCGAGACGTGATGCTCGCCGCACTGTGGTGCACTGCGAGCGCGCCGTAGGCGCGACGACCCCCGCAGGGGAGGGGTACCACGTCCGGGGCATGGCCGAGATGCGACCCCGGCGCACACGGCGGACGTGACGCTTGCCGCATTCGTACGACTGCAGGCGCCTCCCTGTGGACAACCGGCTCACCTGTCTCCGCCGACCTGGCAGCATGGCGGGGTGACAGCAGCAACGCACTCCACCCTCTTCCCGCAGGTTCCGGACACGGCCGACGCGGTGCTCGACGGGCTCGACCCCGAGCAGCGCGAGGTCGCCACCGCCCTGCACGGTCCGGTGTGCGTGCTGGCGGGAGCCGGTACGGGCAAGACACGGGCGATCACCCACCGCATCGCCTACGGGGTGCGCGCGGGGATTCTCCAGCCCTCCAGCGTGCTCGCGGTCACCTTCACCAACCGGGCCGCGGGCGAGATGCGCGGCCGGCTGCGCCAGCTCGGCGCCGGAGGAGTCCAGGCCCGCACCTTCCACTCCGCCGCCCTGCGTCAGCTCCAGTACTTCTGGCCGAAAGCTGTCGGTGGCAGTCTGCCCAGGCTCGTGGACCGCAAGATCCAGCTCGTCGCGGACGCGGCGGCCGCCTGCCACATCCGCCTCGACCGAGGAGAGCTGCGGGACGTCACCGGCGAGATCGAGTGGTGCAAGGTCACCCAGACCATCCCCGCCGACTACGCCGCTGCCGCCGCCCGCGCCGGACGCGAAGCCCCCCGGGACCCGGCCGAGACCGCCAAGATCTACTCCGCGTACGAGGACCTCAAGCGCGACCGCGCCGTCATCGACTTCGAGGACGTCCTGCTGCTGACGGTCGCCATCCTGCAGGACCGGCACGACATCGCCGAGCAGGTCCGCTCCCAGTACCAGCACTTCGTGGTCGACGAGTACCAGGACGTCAGCCCGCTCCAGCAGCGCCTTCTGGAGCTGTGGCTCGGCGAGCGGGACAACCTCTGCGTGGTCGGTGACGCCAGCCAGACGATCTACTCGTTCACCGGTGCAACCCCCGACCACCTTCTCGACTTCCGGACCCGCCACCCCGGAGCCACCGTCGTCAAGCTCGTCCGCGACTACCGCTCCTCGCCCCAGGTCGTCCATCTCGCCAACGGTCTGCTCTCCCAGGCCCGCGGCCGGGCCGCCGAGCACCGCCTCGAACTGATCTCCCAGCGGCCCCCGGGCGCCGAGCCCGTCTACGCCGAGTACACGGACGAGCCCGCCGAGGCCGAGGGCGCCGCCCGACGCATCCGCGACCTCGTCGCCGCGGGCGTTCCCGCCGGTGAGATCGCCATTCTGTTCCGCACGAACTCCCAGTCCGAGACCTACGAACAGGCTCTCGCCGACGCCGGTGTGCCCTACCAACTGCGCGGCGCCGAGCGGTTCTTCGACCGCCCCGAGGTGCGCAAGGCGGGCTCGGCCCTGCGCGCCGCAGCCCGCTTCGGCGGCAACGACTCGCTGCTCGACGATGTCGTCGACCTGCCCTCGCAGGTCCGAGCGGTGCTCTCGGGCGAGGGCTGGACCAGCAATCCCCCGGCCGGCTCCGGCGCTGTCAGAGAGCGCTGGGAGTCGCTGGCCGCCCTGGTGCACCTCGCGCAGGACTTTGCGACCGCCAAGCCCGGCGCGACGCTCGGCGACCTGGTGGCCGAGCTCGACGAACGCGCGAGCGCCCAGCACGCCCCGACCGTGCAGGGCGTCACCCTCGCCTCCCTGCACTCAGCCAAGGGACTGGAGTGGGACGTCGTCTTCCTGGTCGGTGTAGCCGAGGGCATGATGCCGATCACCTACGCAAAGACCGACGAGCAGATCGAGGAGGAGCGCCGCCTTCTCTACGTCGGTGTCACCCGCGCCAGGGAGCGCCTCTTCGTCTCCTGGGCGCTCGCCCGCTCGCCCGGCGGCCGCGCGGGCCGACGTCCCAGCCGGTTCCTCGACGGGCTGCGCCCCGGCTCGGTCGCCACGGCGGGCCGCGGCGGTGGCGGAGCCTCGGGCGGCATCGAGCGCGGCGCCGGAAGCAGCGGCGTCACCGCCGTACGGCGCACGAGCCGCAGCCCCGCACGCTGCCGGGTCTGCGGCCGCACCCTCACCGACGCCGGTGAGATGAAGCTGATGCGCTGCGAGGGCTGCCCCTCCGACATGGACGAGGGTCTCTACGAGCGGCTGCGCGAGTGGCGCGCGGTACAGGCGCAGCGCAGCGGGCAGCCCGCGTTCTGCGTCTTCACCGACAAGACGCTGATGGCGATCGCGGAGACCGCGCCGGACGACGAGGGCGAGCTGGCCCGGATCCCCGGGGTCGGCGTGCGCAAACTCAACCGCTTCGGAGCCGACGTTCTGGCCATCTGCGCAGGTCGGGAGGTTGGAGGGGGCGGAGAGGGTGATTGATTCAAACTCGTCGGAAAAATAGTTTGCGCATGCCCCAGCAATCCCCATAGGTTCTTAACCACGGCAGCAGCGGCCTTCTCCAAGGCCCTGGTTCCGTGCTGTACTTAATAACCGTCGGACCGGCTCGCACCGGTCCCCCAAGACGCCGAGAGGAGGCGATTCCAGTGATCAGCATCAACACCAGCTTCATCAACACCGTGAAAATGACCGATCGCTCGGTCGTCGTCTCCACGTGCATGCTCGGCGTCTCGAACCTGGGCACCGGTCTGTCCGGCATTCCTGTCGTCCGGTCGGCGTCCTCCGTGTCTCTCGCGGGTCTTCCCGTCAGTGAGCGCAATGAGCGACCGACACAGGCACTGGAAGCAGCAGTAGTGGCAGAGGCACATGCCTATGCCTTTGCGGCAGCCGGTGCCGGATCCCTGAAGCAGGAGCAGCAGCACCACACGATGTGGGCCTTCCGTGGGCCTGAACCCTGGAGTGATCCAGCCTGATTCACGATCAGGCCGGCGCCTTCAGGGCCGCGGAACCCCACCCGGGATCCGCGGCCCTTCTGTTTGTCCCCGACCGGGGACGGCAGAGCGAAGGGGCCTCGGGACAAGAAAAGAACCCGGTACCAGCCGCCAACCGGCCAACCCGGCCGGCACGACCAGACGAGGAAGACGAACCGTGCAACTCGAAGCGCACGCCCCGTCCGTACCGCCTTCCGAAACGATCCCCCCGCCCGGCCTCACGGAGGACTCCACCTTGATCCCGCTCACTGCGCTCACCGCGCTCGACGACGCCATCGAGAACCTCGGCGTACCCGTCCCCTGCCGTTCCTACGACCCGGAGGTCTTCTTCGCCGAGTCGCCGGCCGACGTCGAGTACGCCAAGTCTCTCTGCCGCACCTGCCCGCTGATGGAGGCCTGCCTCGCCGGCGCCAAGGAGCGGCGTGAGCCCTGGGGCGTCTGGGGTGGCGAGCTCTTCGTCCAGGGTGTTGTCGTGGCCCGCAAGCGGCCGCGTGGCCGCCCGCGCAAGAACCCGGTTGCGGCATGAACATCCGAGGAACGATCGACCGCCCCCTGACGCACGACCCCAAGAAGCAGGCCCCGATGAAGCCGTCCACGAGCGAGCCCGCGGGCTCCGCGACCCCAGACTTCACCACCACCGGCGCGAACGACTCGCGTCAGAACAGGACCCGAGAGATGCAACTCATCCCAGAAGCCTTGGCTCGTGCGCATATGCACGAGCGACTGCACCAGGCCGAGCGGGAGCGCCGGGCTGTGCGCCTGGCGACCGCTCGCCGCATGCAGCGCAGGGCCGAGCGCGCTTCGATGCGAGCCCGGCGCGCGCTGGCCATGGCGGTCATGCAGTAATCGACGTACGTCGTCGTAGCAGCCGTTGCAGTCTCAGGCATTGAATCTGGCGGGGGCCGGTCCGAACGGACCGGCCCCCGCGGTGCGTTGCACCGGTCGAACCACCGATCGCGGCGATATCGTCGCCCGAGTGACGAGTCTTCCCGAAGACAGTGACAGCCCCGGCTCCACACCCGGGTCCGATACGGGCGAAGCCCAGAAGATCGTGTGCGCCCTCTGCGGCACACCGGCCGATGGTCCCCGGCCGATGTGGACCTGTTCCGTCGAGAACGGCACCCGCTACTACTTCTG
This sequence comes from Streptomyces sp. NPDC042002, assembly GCF_055588305.1. NCBI lineage: Bacteria > Bacillati > Actinomycetota > Actinomycetes > Kitasatosporales > Streptomycetaceae > Streptomyces > Streptomyces sp. NPDC042002. Next base: position 243,517 of record NZ_JBVJCT010000003.1, read on the forward strand.
TGACAACTGCGCCCGCGGCAACCTCAGAGCGATCGAGGGCCGTCTCGACTCGTCCTGGTGGTAGAGCCGGTTCAGCACCGGTCGGCCCGCAGCCCGATTCGACGACCGCCGGCGCCCATCCCGCTTCGAGGACTGTCCGACCCGCGGGTGCGGGTGCGGACCGTGCCGTGGTGCGGGCTCATGCCTCGGCGGCCGACACCTCTTCGCCCAACTCCTCGTCCTCCAGCTCCTCCTCCAGCATGAACCCCGGCAGCCATTCCTCCAGTTCGTCGCGCAGGCGGACCGTCGCGCCGAGCTGGCACAGGACACCTATGGTGCTGAGGGTCACCCGGTGTATCAGGAGGTACGCCGGCGGCAGGTTCAGCTGCCTGCCCAACTGGTGAGCGGGGGAGCGCGGGTCGGCGATGCGGGCGGCCTGGCTGCGCATCCAGCCCCGGGTGAAGGTGAACGCGTCCGCCTGGGCCGGTTCGATGATCGGCAGCAGATAGTCCAGGACCGCGTCGGGTTCGAGGTCTATCGACTCCTTGACGAAGCCTTCCTCACGGAGCAGTTCGTAGACCGAATCGGCGTCACCGTCCAGGGTCATACGGAGGGAATCGCCGATCGGCTGGGGCAGGCCGCCGGGAAGCCGGTCCACCGTGCCGAAGTCCAGGACGCCCAGACGCCAGCCGCTCTTCTCGTCCGGCAGGAGACGGAAATTGCCCGGGTGCGGATCGGCGTGCAGCAGGCCGGTGCGGGCGGGGCCCGAGAAGAGGAAGCGGGCCAGCAGCTGACCGGCGCGGTCCCGCTGCTCCTGTGTACCGCCGGTGATCACCTCCGACAGCGGCACCCCGTCGATCCACTCGGTCACCAGGACCTGCTCGCACTGGTGGACCACCGCAGGCACCATGACGTCCGGGTCGCCCGCGAACTCCTCGGCGTGCGCTGCCTGGGCCTGCGCCTCCAGGCCGTAGTCGAGCTCCTCGGAGACCCGGTCGCGCAGCTCCGTGATGAGCGGCTTGATGTCCATACCCGGGATCAGGGGACCCAGGAGCCGGGCGAATCGGCCGAGTTGGGTCAGGTCGGACAGCAGTGCCTCGCCCGCCCCTGGATACTGCACCTTGACGGCGACCTCACGGCCGTCGTGCCACACCGCCCGGTGCACCTGACCGATCGAGGCCGCCGCCGACGGCTTGTCCTCGAATTCGACGAACAGCTCGGTCCAGTCCGCGCCGAGCCGCTCCTCCAGCACCGAGTGGACCGTGCGTGTCGGCATGGGGGGTGCCGCTTCCTGGAGTTTCGTCAGCGCCGCCCGATAGGGGCCCGCGACCTCTTCCGGCAGTGCCGACTCGAATACGGACAGTGCCTGCCCGAACTTCATAGCACCGCCCTTCAGCTCCCCGAGCACCTTGAAGAGCTGCTCGGCCGTGCGCTGCTGAAGCTCGCGGCCCACGATCTCCGCCGACTTCCCGCCGATCCGCTTCCCGAGTCCCCAGGTCGCACGCCCGGCGAAGCCGAGCGGCAGCGCGGCCAGTTTGGCAGTACGGGTGACTGCCTTCCGGGGAAGATCAGACATGCGCCCTCCAGGTCCCAGCAGGCCGTGCCGCGTGCGGCTGTTGCTCTGCCATTGTCTCGTGCGTTTCGCCGTCCTCGGGGGTCCGCCCACCTTTTGTTTTCTCCGCGGTGCCGCAGGAGCAGGCGGGATGCGCCCAGACCGGCGTCGCGTGCCAGTCGCATCCGGGGAGAGACGCCTCCCAGCGGGCGCCCGTGCTGGAGGGCAGATCTCCGTCCAGGAAGGCGAGCGCGTGGCTCGCGGCGAGCCCGGCGACCGCAGCGGCCAGGGCGAGGTCGCACGCGGCCACCCGGCGCTGCCGCCCGGAACGCCACTGCGCGACCATGCGCGGCCAGGTCGGATCCCGGTCGGCGCGCCGCTGGTCCAGACAGCCCGCGCAGCCGGTGTCGCCCGGCAGGACCAGGGGCCCCACGACTCCGGTCGCCTCGACGACCCCGGCGTAGAGGTGGGGTGTGCCTGAGGTGATAAGGCTCTCGGTCGACGTGGGGTCCGGCGCGTGGACGGCGAGACCGTCCCGGGGAGCCAGGATCACGAGCGACAGTCCGCGTGTCTCCTCCCCCTCCTTCTCCCTGGAGGAGGTGCGGGGCGGACGGTCCGGGGCGGCTCGGCGCACCGCCCGACGGGCGGCGTCCTCCCTGCGCTCGCCGATGGACTCGACGGGAAGTCCGCCCGGCGCCACGTCCCACGGCTCGACGCGGCCGAGGTCACGCACCTCGACCTCGCCCACGCCGGCGCCCGCGAGGAGCGCGGCCAGGATGACCCCCACCCGGCCGGCGCCCCGCACCTGTACGCGCAGGCAGCGGCGGGCGGCCAGACGCTTGACCGCCCCGCCGGGCTCGGGGGCGACGAGGGAGAGGGAGGCGACGTCGGACCGCAGTCGGTCCATGACCTCCTTCTTCTCGCGCAACGCGACCGCGGCCGGGCCGCCTCCGGTCGTGTCGTCGAGCAGGCCCGACCGGGCCAGCCGGTCCACCAGTCCGTCGACATGACCGTCGGGCAGTCCCATCTCCCGTCCCTGCTCGCGCAACAGCGGCATTCCGCGTGTCCCGTCGAGCAGTTCGAGGAAGCTGCCGGTCGCCGTGTCCATCGGGCCCAGCACCATCGCGTGCGCCGTCGCCATTCCGAACTGCACCGTGTTGAGATCCCGCCAGCCGCGCCGCAGAGCGGGCTTCACGATCGGATGCATGACCTACCCCCGTAGACCCGTAGTACGTCCCCGTATGTCCGCGGCGCACTCCCGCAGCGCGGACCGAATGCCAGCATGCCCGTCCCCGCGGACCCCCGCCGAAAGTTGTCCACAGGTGGCACCGTTCGTCGCACAAATCAAACGCGCAGAGTGCGGATCGGCATCGAACCGTCCAGGGGGCGGGACTTCCCCCATGTGCAGCAGGTAACGTCGGGGCGTGCCCGCCGACCCACTGCACAGCGCCGCAAAACCACAGCGCAGCACGACGAGCCCGCCGCCGAGCGGTTCGGGGGCGAGCGCGATCGAGGTCCGCAGGAGTGCCCGACGGCGCAGAACCGTCTCCGCGTACCGCGAGGGCGATCGCACCGTCGTGCTCATCCCCGCCCGCATGTCCGAGGCGGAGGAACAGCGCTGGGTGACCGTCATGCTCGACAAGCTGGCCGCCCAGGAAAGCAAACGGGTGCTCGGCGACACCGAGCTGGCGGAACGCGCCGAGCGGCTGTCGGCCCATTACTTCGACGGTCGCGCACGGCCCTCGTCGGTGCGCTGGGTCACCAACCAGAACACCCGCTGGGGCTCCTGCACCCCCGCCGAGGGCAGCATCCGTCTGTCGCACCGGCTGCAGGGCATGCCCGAGTACGTCGTCGACTACGTCCTCCTCCACGAGCTCGCCCATCTGCTCGTACCCGGCCACGGGCCGCGCTTCTGGCGCCTCCTGGAGGCCTATCCGCGTACCGAGCGCGCTCGCGGCTATCTCGAAGGCGTCGTCGCCGCCGACCGGCTGCCCCACCTCCCGACAGCGCGCGACGAGTAGGGGCGGGCCGGCCCCTCCACGGATGTGATTGTGTACCGGGTCTGTACCGGCTTCGTCCACTTCCGGACTTTGCCGTTAGCCTGACGCGACGCACTCGTATTCGGGATGGGGGACGGTCGTTACGCATGGCCAGGGAATTCCAACGCGGCCACAAGGCCAAGATCAGTGACCTCACCGCGGGCACCGATCTGTACGTAGGTGTGCAGATCACCGGCCCCGGACTCACCTTCGACATCAGCTGCTTCGGTCTGGACGCCGACGAACGGCTTTCGGACGACCGGTACTTCGTCTTCTTCAACCAGCCGAAGTCCCCCGAGGAGTCCATTCAGCTGCTCGGCAAGCAGTCGGGCGACACGGAGTCCTTCCGGGTCACCCTCGACCGGATTCCGGCGCAGATCCAGAAGCTGGCCTTCACGGCGACGATCGACGGCGCCGGACAGATGTCGCAGATCGCTCCCGGATACCTCCGCGTCGTCGCGGGGGGTGAGGAGGTGGCCCGGTACGCGTTCAGCGGTGCCGAGTTCTCCACCGAACGCGCCGTGATGCTGGGCGACTTCTACCTCAAGGACGTATGGCGGTTCGCCGCTGTGGGACAGGGCTTCGACGGCGGTCTCGAAGCGCTGCTGAAGAACTTCGGCGGCGAGGTCGCCGAGGAGACACCCGCCGCCCCGCAGCCGCAGCCCGGCGCCGCGCCGTCCTTCGCCCCGCCCGCGTTCGGCGCGCCGGCGGTGCCGGCTCCGGCACCCGCGCAGGGTTTCGCGCCGCCCGGTGCCACGCCGCACGCTCCGATGCCCGCGCCCTCCGTGCACGGCGCCCCCACGATCGTGGCACCTCTGCACACCCCTCCGGGTGGCGCCGTCGCGCCGCCGGGCCCCGCGCCGTACGGACAGCCGCCCGGTCCGCCAGGTCCGCCGCCCGGCTATGGCCAGCCGCCGCCGCCCGCTCCTCCCGGATACGGTCAGCAGCCCCCGACCGCACCCCCCGGATACGGCCAGCAGCCGCAGTACGGCCAGATCCCGGGCCAGGCACCCGCGCCGTACCCGGGTCAGCCCGGCGCTCCCTCCCCCTACGGCGCGCCCCAGGGCGCCCCGCAGGGCGGGGCCGGTGTGTCCGCCGCGCTGGGGCTCTTCAAGGAGACGCCCACCGGTCAGCGGTGGACACCGCAGAACAAGAAGCTCATCCGCGTCGATCTCGGTATCGGCGGTCAGCCCGTGCTGGCCCGTCAGGGCAGCATGGTGCTGTACCAGGGCAAGGTCGACTTCGGCTACAAGGGCGCCGGATTCGCCGGCCGGCTCGTGGGCAGCGCGACCGGCCAGGAGATGCAGCTGATGCGCTGCACCGGTCAGGGCCAGGTGTTCTTCGCCGAGAACGCCACCCATGTGCACCCGATCGAGCTCCAGGGGGACGCGATCTGCGTCTCCGCGGAGAACGTCCTCGCCTTCGACGAGTCCCTCCAGTACGAGGTCCGCCGCATCGAGGGGCACGGCATCCCCGGGGGCGCCCTGTTCACGATGCAGTTCCAGGGGACGGGCACCATCGTCGTCAAGACGCACGGCGCCCCTGTCGTCCTGCCGGTGACCCCCACCACGTTCGCCGACTGCAACGCCGTAGTCGCCTGGTCCGCCGCGGCTCAGGTGATCGTCTCCAGCCAGGTGAGGATGCGCCGGAACGCCTACCCCGGCGACACCGGCGAGAGCGTGAACCTCCAGTTCCGTGCCGCGCCAGGCAATTTCGTCGTCGTCCAGCCGTACGAGGTCTGAGGGAGCCCGTCATGAACCAGCCACTCGCGGGCTTTGCCCCGGCACCCGTCACCGCGCGCATGGAGAACCACGGCAGCCACATGCTGAAGGTCGCCATGCAGACCGGAAACGACCTCCTCGCGCGCGTGGGGTCGATGGTCGCCTACGAAGGGTTCGTCCAGTACGAACCCAACCCGCCCGCCGTACGCCAGATCGCGCGCGACTGGATGACCGGCGAGGGCGCCCCCCTCATGAAGTGCTCCGGAGACGGTCTGCTCTATCTCGCCGACTACGGGGCGAACGTCGTCGTCATCAACCTCAACGGGGACGCGATCTCCGTCAACGCGACGAATCTGCTCGCCTTCGACGCCCACCTCACCTGGGGTGTCGAGCGCGTGAAGGGGCTCGCCAAGTTCGCCGGACAGGGTCTGTGGAACACCAAGATCTCCGGTCAGGGCTGGGTCGCGCTGACCTCCAGGGGCACCCCGATCGTCGTCGACTGCGGCGGCGGTGAGGACGAGACGTACGTCGACCCGGACGCGCTCGTCGCCTGGTCCCCGAACCTCAAGGTGAAGGGCAAGCGCAGCTTCAAGGCGCAGTCGCTGATCGGACGCGGCAGCGGCGAGGCGTTCCAGATGGCGTTCTCCGGGCAGGGCATCGTCGTCGTCCAGCCCAGCGAGGACAGCACCGACCGCCTCCGAGTCCGGGGCTGAGGGGGAGCAGGACATCATGCAGAGCCCGCTTTTCGGCTACAACGAGCAGCAGACCCAGGACCGCTACAGCCTGCAGAACGAGCAGATGCTGCGCGTCGTCCTGGAGGGCCACGACGACATCCTCGCCCGCAAGGGCACCATGGTCGCGTACCAGGGTCTCGTCGAGTTCGACGCCGAGTACCAGAACACCAGCCAGCACCGCGCGCGTGCGTACACCGGTGAGGGCCTCGACCTGATGCGCTGCCACGGGCAGGGCACGGTCTACCTCGCGAACCTCGGCCAGCACGTGCACATTCTCGACGTGGACCAGGACGGCCTCACCGTCGACAGCAGCTATGTGCTGGCGATGGACTCCGGGCTGCACCACGAGGTCATCGCCGTGGACAGCCAGTACGGCATCTCCGGCTCCGGGAAGTACCAGCTCAACATCACAGGGCGCGGCAAGGTCGCGCTGGTGACCTCCGGGGCGCCGCTGATGATGCAGGTCACCCCGGACCGGTACGTCAACTGCGACGCCGACGCGATCGTCGCGTGGTCCACCGGCCTGCGCGTGCAGATGCAGGCCCAGACCCACTCCTCCGGAGTGTGGCGGCGCCGCGGCAACACCGGTGAGGGCTGGGAACTCAGCTTCATGGGCAGCGGTTACGCGCTCGTCCAGCCCAGTGAACTGCTGCCACCGCAGAACGCGGCGATCGGCCAGGGACTGCGCGCCCAGTACGGCATGGGCCAGCAGGGCGTGCACGCGCAGAACCAGGGCAACGCCTGGAGCTGACGTTCGACCGTCCGGGAAGCGACGGTCCGGAGAGCAGATGTAAGGGGCGACCGCCCATAGCGGTCGCCCCTTACACGCTGGTCGCCTCCGCGCCGGTCACAGCCGTGCGCGGGCCGCTTCCAGCAGTCGTACGACCGAGTCGTCGGCCACCTCGGCGACCTCGTCGTACGCGAACCAGCGCAGGTCGAGGGACTCGTCGCTGATGGCCTCGACGGCGTCGGCCGGGGCGAGGGCGGCGTACTGGACGTCCAGATGCCAGTGGCACGGCGCCGGGATGGCGTGCCGGTCCAGCGTCACGGGGCCGCCGGGCAGGAGGGTCAGCCCCTCGATGCCCGACTCCTCGGTCGCCTCGCGCAGGGCCGCGTCGGCCAGGGCCGAGTCGCCCGGCTCACAGTGCCCGCCCATCTGCAGCCACATCCGGAGCTTGCGGTGCAGTGTCAGCAGGACGCGGCCGCGCGACGGGTCGATCACCAGAGCGCTCGCCGTGAGGTGCCCGGCGTGGCACGACTTCCACATCCCGTCCGGGTGCCCGGACAGGTGGTCCAGATAGACCTGGCGCAGTTCTTCCTGGCCCTCGTACCTCTTCAGTACGAGGACCGCGTCGTCGTACAGGCTCACTCGGTGTCGTCGCCCTTGCCGTCGCCCTTGTCGGAGTCCCCGCCGCCCTTGTCGGAGTCCTTGGAGTCGTCGGCCTTCTTCAGGTTCGGCTTCTCGTGGGCGCCGCTCGCGGCCTCACCGAGCATCTTGTCGAGCTCGGAGAAGTCCATGTGCTCGCGGTGCACGAAGCCGTCCGGGTCGTCCAGGTCGGACGCCGTCGGCAGCATGTCCGGGTGGGCCCACAGACCGTCCCGGCCGTCCACACCGCGCGCGTCGGTGAGCGAGGCCCACAGGCGCGAGGCGTCCCGCAGCCGGCGCGGGCGCAGCTCCAGACCGATCAGCGTGGCGAACGTCTGCTCGGCCGGACCGCCCGTGGCGCGGCGGCGGCGCAGCGTCTCGCGCAGCGCGTCGGCCGACGACAGGCGCGGTTTGGCCGCCGAGTGGACGACCGCGTCCACCCAGCCCTCGACCAGTGCGAGCGCCGTCTCCAGGCGGGCCAGCGCAGCCTTCTGCTCCGGCGTGTCCTCCGGCTGGAACATGCCCTGCTGGAGTGCCTGCTGCAGCTCCTCCGGGTTCTGCGGGTCGAACTGGCCGACGACGTCCTCCAGCTTCGCGGTGTCGACCTTGATCCCGCGCGCGTACCCCTCGACCGCGCCGAACAGGTGCGAGCGCAGCCACGGCACGTGCGCGAAGAGGCGCTGGTGGGCGGCCTCGCGCAGGGCGAGGTAGAGCCGCACCTCTTCCTGGGGGACGCTCAGGTCCTTGCCGAACGACTCGATGTTCAGCGGCAGCAGCGCGGCCTTGCCGACCGGACCGAGCGGCAGACCGATGTCGGTCGAACCGACGACCTCGCCCGCGAGCACGCCCACGGCCTGCCCGATCTGCGTACCGAACATGGCGCCGCCCATCGAGCGCATCATGCCGATCAGCGGGCCCGCCATGGCCTGCATCTCCTCGGGCAGCACGTCGCCCATGGCCGCGCCGACCCGCTCGGCGACCGGGTCGACGAGTTCCTTCCACACGGGAAGGGTCGCCTCGACCCACTCCGCGCGGCTCCACGCCAGCGCGGAGGCGGCACCGGACGGCAGGGACGTCGCGTCGTCCAGCCAGTGATCGGCCAGACGGACGGCCTCCTCGACCGCGAGCCGCTCGGCGGGGCCGACGCTCGCGTCCTTGGTGCCGTCAGAGGCGCCCTGGGCGACCGTCTGCCGGGCGATCTGCTTGGCCATGTCCCAATTCACCGGACCGCCCTCGTACGAGAGCATCTGGCCCAGTTGCTGGAACGCGGCGCCCAGGTCGTTGGGGTTCATCGAACCGAACATGGCTGCGAGCGGATTGTCGGCGCCGGGGCCACCGGCTCCGGGCGGCCCGAAACCGAACGGTCCCTGACCACCACCGCTCTGCTGGTCCTTCTTCTTGCCCTCGTCGCCGTTCTCCGGCTCCTCCGGCGGAAGGCCGAATCCGAATGGGGTGTCACTCACGGGATTCCTCGGCTGGTAAGGCCGCCGGTTCGTTCCGACGGCGGCTGCCCACAACACCACCCAGCGTAGACACCAGAACCCGATCGGGCCTCGGTGCTTCGCCGACTCGTCGCCTGCGGCAGGATGGATGCCACCTGGTAGGGGCGCGTCACACGCGTCCATTACTGAAGACAACCGCTGGAGACGCCCGGTGAGTTCCCCAGATCCGCAGGTTCGCGCAGCGCGAAACCACTCAACCAGCCCAGCCTCGCGCGGCCCCGTCGTCGCGGTCACCGGCGCCGCGGCCGGTGTGGGCGCGCTGCTCACCGAGCGGCTGGCCGCCAGCGAGGAGATCAAGCAGGTCGTCGCCATCGACGAGCGGCGCGGCGAGTGCGCCGAAGCGCAGTGGCACATCCTGGACGTCCGGGACCCGGCGATCGCCGAAAAGCTGCGCGGGGCGGACGTCGTGGTCCATCTGGCGCTCGACCTCGATCTGGAGACGGACGCGGCGGCCCGGACCGCTTACAACGTCCGGGGGACGCAGACCGTGCTCACCGCCGCCGCGGCGGCGGGGGTCCACCGGGTCGTGCTGTGCACGTCGGCGATGGTCTACGGGGCGCTGCCCGACAACGAACTGCCCCTCTCCGAGGACGCCGAACTGCGGGCGACCGCCGAGGCGACGGGCGTCGGTGACCTTTTGGAGATCGAGCGGCTCGCGCGCCGCGCGCCGCGGGCGCACCCAGGCCTGAACGTGACCGTCGTACGGCCGGGGGTGCTTGTCGGCGGTGGTACGGACACCGCGCTGACCAGGTATTTCGAGTCTCCCCGGCTGCTGGTCGTGGCGGGGTCGAGGCCCGCCTGGCAGTTCTGCCACGTCGAGGATCTGTGCAGTGCGCTGGAGTACGCGGTCGTCGAGAAGGTCGAGGGCGAGCTGGCCGTCGGGTGCGACGGGTGGCTGGAGCAGGAGGAGGTGGAGGAGCTGAGCGGGATCCGGCGGATGGAGCTGCCGTCCGCGGTCGCGCTGGGCGCCGCCGCCCGGCTTCACCGGATCGGGCTCACTCCGTCGCCCGCCGGGGATCTCGCCTACACGATGTACCCCTGGGTGGTGAGCGGGAGCCGGCTGCACGACGCCGGCTGGCGGCCGCGCTGGACCAACGAGGAGGTCCTGGCGGAGCTGCTGGAGGAGGTGGCCGGGCGGCACACGGTGGCCGGCCGTCGGCTGGGCCGCAAGGACGCGACCGCGGCGGGCGCGGCCGGCGCGACGGTGGCCCTGCTCGGCGCGGCAGCGGTGGTACGGCGGGCACGAAAGGCCCGGCGCAGGATCTGACACCGGGCCCGTGCCGGGCTCGCGCCGGAAGTGAGGCTCCCGCGTCTGCCGGGGATTGGGCTCGTGAGGTTGAGAGGGGCATGGAGGAGGCTCCAAGTGGTACGCGCGTGTGCCGGGTGAAAGCCGTATTCCACGGTGCCGGCGGGGTGCGGCACGATGGAGACATGGCACCTACCTATGACCATCCCGGTGAGCGGGCCGCGCGGGATCCGATCCGGCTGCTCGCGATCCGTGACGAACCGCTCTCCCTTGACGAGGTCTTCAAGGCCGTGGGGGACGACGCCGCCGGGGGGACCGCGTTGTTCGTGGGGACCGTGCGGAATCACGACGGAGGCGCCGACGTCGACGAGCTCGGGTACTCGTGCCACCCCAGTGCCGAGGCGGAGATGCGCCGGGTCGCGGAGAAGGTGGCCGCCGCCTATCCGGTGCGGGCGCTGGCCGCCGTTCACCGGGTGGGTGACCTGCGCGTCGGGGACCTGGCCGTCATTGTCGCCGTGTCGTGCCCGCACCGGGGCGAGGCCTTCGAGGCCTGCCGCAGGCTCATCGACGATCTCAAGCACGAGGTGCCGATCTGGAAGCACCAGAGGTTCTCCGACGGCTCGCAGGAGTGGGTCGGCGCCTGCTGAGACCGGCCTGAATCCCCGGTGCCGAGGACTGACCGACTTCTCACCTGCCGTCCGGTTGCGTAACCGGGGCCCTGCCGTGAGCGTTAACAGTGCGGATGGTTAATCTGCTGATCAGTCAGTTGCGGTCGCTCATGGGGTTGGGAGGTCGACATGGCGGCGCTTGCCTGGTTGCTGATTCCGTTGATGGCCGCGATCGGTGCCAGTTTGTGGGGAAGTTGGGCCGGAAGGAATCGCAAGGCCGCGGGAGACGGTGTCGAGCTCGCTGGATACACACGCTTCCGTGAGGCCATGGAGCGGACCGACGTCCGGGAGAAGTCCCACTCCGACGCGGCGTAGGACGCACGGTCCGTCCCCCGTGCCCGCGCGATGCGTTCGGGTGCGCGGCGGACGGCGTCCGGTGTCCCGCCCGACTCCGGAACCGTGCGGAACGTTCTGGATCACTGCCGGGAAGTGGGCATTCGCGCATTTTGGGCGGGCTCCGGCCCCACCTCGTACGGACGGCCCCGACGGTGCGCTTACAGCACCGTCCCGTACTGTCGTTCCATGCCACGCCGCACCGCGACGATGCTCGCCGCCACTCTGATCCTGATCGCGCTCCTGTGCGCGGGAGTGTTCATCAAAGTGCCGTACTCGGAGATGTCACCGGGTCCCACGGTGAACACGCTGGGTGACCACGACGGCGAGCCGGTGCTGCAGATCTCCGGCCGCAAGACGTACCCGACGACCGGGAACCTGAACATGACCACGGTCCGGGTCACCAGCGCCGACTACAACATGAACCTCGTCGAGGCCGTGTACGGGTGGCTGGCGCACGACAGCAAGATCGTGCCGCACGACACGCTCTACCCGGACGGCAAGACCGAGCAGCAGTCGACGCAGGAGAACGCCGAGGAGTTCAGCCAGTCCCAGGAGAGCGCCAAGGTGTCCGCCCTGAAGGAGCTGGGCATCCCGGTGAAGTCCTGGGTGATCGTCTCCACCGTCGTCAAGGGTTCCCCGTCCGAAGGACGGCTGCACGCCGGTGATGTCATCAAGGCCGTCGACGGCACGGTCGTGAAGGCGCCCGACGACGTCGCGAAGCTGGTCACCAAGCACAAGCCCGGCGAGAAGGTCGTGTTCAGGGTCGTGCCCGCCAAGGAGCAGGCCGCCGCGGTGAAGGAGAACACGACGGCGACCGCGACCAAGGATGTGACGCTCACCACGGCCAAGTCCGACGACAGCGGCACCGATCGTGCCATCGTCGGGATCTCGGCCGGGACCGACCACACGTTCCCGTTCACCGTCGACATCAAGCTCGCCGATGTCGGTGGCCCGAGCGCGGGCCTGATGTTCTCGCTCGGCATCGTGGACAAGCTCACCCCGGGGAACCTCACCGGAGGCAAGTTCGTGGCCGGCACCGGCACGATCGACGACAACGGCAAGGTCGGCCCGATCGGCGGCATCGACATGAAGACCGTCGGCGCGCGCAACAAGGGCGCCCAGTACTTCCTGACGCCCAAGGACAACTGCGCCGCCGCCGCCGAGGACACTCCCGGCGGGCTCACACTCGTCAAGGTCAACACCATCGACGACGCGATGAAGGCCCTCAAGGACATCAGCGCGGGCCGGACCTCCGACCTGCCGAAGTGCACCACCAAGGGCTGACGGACACCGCTCGTCCGTGGCCGGGGGGGGGGGGGGGGGGGGGGGGGGGGGGGGGGGGGAGGGAGGGGGGAGGGGGGGGGGGGGGGGGGGGGGGGGGGGGGGAGAGGGTGTGGCGGGGCTATAGCCCTACCCTCTCCCCGACCATAATGAAGC